>JBJEMK010000142.1:0-8752 GCA_051879635.1 Eubacterium sp. | reverse complement strand
GGCAAAAGAAGCAGGAATTGAATATGAATTTGAAGATTCTGATGAGTACGAAATATACGATGGCGAAGATGATGAATATTATGATGACGAATATTATGATGATGACGAATAT
Source organism: Eubacterium sp. (assembly GCA_051879635.1). Classification (GTDB taxonomy): domain Bacteria; phylum Bacillota; class Clostridia; order Lachnospirales; family Lachnospiraceae; genus JBJEMK01. Next base: position 8,640 of record JBJEMK010000142.1, on the reverse strand, counting down.
TATGATGACGATGATGAGTACTATGATGATGAACCGGAATATGATGACGGATCACAGGAATCAGAGGAAGAATAAACAGGAGTAATTGTATGGGCATGGCAAAAAAAATTCCCCTCAGGCAGTGTACCGGATGTGGAGAAATGAAAAGTAAAAAAGAAATGATACGTGTAATCAAGACAATAGATGATGAAATATGTATTGATCTTACAGGAAGAAAGAATGGAAGAGGTGCATATATTTGTAATTCAATGAGCTGTCTTGAGAAGGCAATCAAAAATAAAGGACTTGAGAGATCATTAAAAGTTAAGATTCCACAGGAAGTATATGAACAGTTAAGAGAACAACTGGGGGAAGCAAATGAATAATAATATTTTATCTATGATAGGTATGGCAACCAAAGCAGGGAAGACAGTAAGTGGTGAATTTTCGGTAGAAAAGGCAATAAGGGAAGGAAAAGCAGAACTTATAATAGTATCAGAAGAAGCGTCTGATAATACAAAAAAACTTTTCACAAATAAGAGTAAATATTATCACATACCTTTAAAAATATATGGTTCCATGGAAGAATTGGGTAAAGCAACGGGAAATAACAGCCGTGCTTCAGTTGCAATTACAGATACAGGATTTAGTAACTCGTTAATCATTAAGTTAAAAGACATAGGAAAGTAAACGGAGGTAGTAAGTATGGCTAAAGTCAGAGTTCATGAACTTGCCAAAGAAATAAATGCATCAAGTGCTGATATTATCAAAGTACTTCAGGAAAAAGGAGTAGATGTAAAAAATCATATGAGCACTATTGAAGAATCTGATGCACAATATGTAAAAAATCTTTTTTCCGAAAAGAATAAAGTATCGTCAGATAAACCAAAGCAGCCTAAAATAATATATACAACTAAGGGTGCAATAAGACAGAAAAGACCTGAAGGAGAGCGCCATGTACGCCCGGATGGTGAAAGACGAAGAAGACCAGATGGTGAAAGACGAAGAAGACCGGATGGTGAGAGGCATAAAAGACCTGAAGGAATAAAAACTCCTAATACAGAAATAAATAAAGAAAAGGAAATAACAAAAGCAGCACCTGTTGAAAATGTTTCTGAAGTCAAAGTGGAAGAGAAACCTGTAGATTATAATCAGAATAAAACAGTAAGTGCTGAAACAGTAAGACCACAGCGCCAGGATGGTAACAGACCACAGCGCCAGGATGGTAACAGACCACAGCGACAGGATGGTAACAGATTCCAGCGACAGGATGGACAGCGTAGTTCCAGACCTGTTAATGATAAGTTTGGCGGACGCGGAAAAGATTTTTCAAACAGAGAATCTGATGACAAGAGAAATGCAAGAAAACCACAGGATAGACGAAGAGATTCTTATAAGGCTGAGGCTCCTGTCGTTATAGCATCAGATAAAGACAGAAGAAGCAGAGAAAATAAGATTAAACAGGATCGTCAGGATAAGAACTATAATAAATATGAAGATGGCGGAAAAAAACAGGGAAGAGGCAAAAAGAATGCCCAGATGCCAACTCTTATTCAAAAACCACAACAGAAAAAAGAAGAACCAAAGGAAGAAATTAAAGTTATTACAATACCGGAAACACTTACAATAAAGGAATTGGCAGATGCCATGAAATTGCCATCATCAGCCTTAATTAAAAAGTTGTTTATGGCGGGACAAATGGTTACTCTTAATACAGAGATAGATTTTGCAGCGGCCGAGGAAATTGCACTGGAATACGAAATAATGTGCGAAAAGGAAGTAAAGGTAGATGTTATTGAAGAACTTCTTCGTGAAGAGGAAGAAGACGAAGAACTTATGGTTAAACGTCCACCTGTAGTCTGTGTTATGGGACACGTTGATCATGGTAAAACATCGTTGCTTGATGCAATTAGAAAGACCAATGTTATATCAGGTGAAGCAGGTGGAATCACACAGCATATTGGTGCTTATATGGTTGAAATTAATGGAGAAAAAATAACATTTCTGGACACTCCCGGACACGAAGCATTTACAGCTATGCGTATGAGAGGCGCACAGTCGACTGATATTGCAGTACTTGTTGTTGCAGCAGATGATGGAGTAATGCCACAGACAGTAGAGGCAATTAATCATGCAAAAGCTGCCAATATTGAAATTGTAGTTGCAATTAATAAGATTGATAAGCCCGGAGCAAACCCTGACAGAGTTAAGCAGGAGCTTGCAGAATATGAGCTGATTCCGGAAGACTGGGGTGGGAATACTGTATGTGTACCTGTATCAGCGCATACGAGAGAAGGAATTGATTCATTATTGGAAATGATAATTCTTCAGGCAGAAGTTCTTGAACTTAAGGCAAATCCAAACAGAAAAGCAAGAGGTCTTGTTATTGAAGCAGAGCTGGACAAAGGAAAAGGTGCAGTAGCAACTGTACTTGTACAAAAAGGTACATTAAATGTAGGAGATACTATTGCTGCAGGTTCATGCCATGGTAAAGTAAGGGCAATGATGGATGATAAGGGCAACCGTGTAAAGACTGCAGGACCATCAACTCCTGTAGAAATTTTAGGACTTAATGGGGTTCCAAATGCGGGAGAAATCTTTGTAGCAACCGAAAATGATAAAGAGGCAAGAAACTTTGCCGAAACATTTATTAAGGACAGTAGAGAAAAACTTCTTGAAGGCACCAAGGCAAAACTTTCACTGGATGATTTGTTTACTCAGATTCAGGCAGGTGATGTAAAAGAACTTGATATTATTGTAAAGGCTGATGTTCAGGGTTCAGTTGAGGCTGTAAAACAAAGTCTTGAAAAATTATCTAATGATGAAGTAATAGTTAAAGTTATTCATGGCGGAGTCGGCTCAATTAATGAATCCGATGTTATACTTGCTTCAGCTTCAAACGCAATTATTATAGGATTTAACGTAAGACCTGATAATCAGGCAAAGGAAACAGCAGAAAAAGAACAGGTAGACTTAAGACTTTATAATGTAATATATAATGCAATTGAAGACGTAGAAGCAGCTATGAAAGGAATGCTTGATCCTGTATTTGAAGAAAAGGTTATTGGTCATGCAGAAATCAGACAGCTGTTTAAGGCTTCAGGAGTAGGAACAATTGCCGGTTCTTATGTATTAGATGGTGTGTTCCAAAGAGGATGTTCTGTACGAATAACACGTGAAGGAGAGCAAATCTTTGAAGGACCATTAGCTTCATTAAAGAGATTTAAAGATGATGTAAAAGAAGTAAAAACCGGATTTGAATGCGGATTTGTATTCGAGAAATTTAATGCAATACAAGAGGGAGACCTTGTAGAAGCATATATCATGGTAGAAGTTCCAAGATAGGAAGGTAATATGAGAAAGAACAGCATAAAAAATACCAGAGTTAATTCCGAGATTCAGAGAGAATTAAGTAATATTATACGTGGTGAAATAAAGGATCCAAGAATTAATTGCTTAACCAGTGTTGTAGCGGTAGAAGTAGCACCTGATTTAAAGCACTGCAAAGCATATATAAGTGTGCTGGGTGATGAAGAATCTAAGAAGGATACTCTGGCAGGGTTAAAAAGTGCAGAAGGATTTATAAAAAGGCAGCTTGCCAAAAATGTAAACCTGCGAAACACCCCGGATATCACGTTCATTATGGACCAGTCAATTGAATATGGAGTAAATATGTCAAAACTAATTGATGAGGTAAATGGGGATAGTTCTCAAGATTAAATAGGAGTCATTCAAATGAAAAAAATTGATGATATTCTGACAGGGGTTAAGACAGTAGGTATATCAGGACATATCAGACCTGATGGTGACTGTCTGGGCTCATGTCTCGGACTGTATAATTATATAAAAAAGAATTTCGATATTATGGTAAGGGTATATTTAGAACCTGTAAATACAAAATTTGATTTTCTGCCAGGATTTGATAAAGTTGTTAATGATGCAGATGAAGATATTTCATATGATTTGTTTTTTGTGATGGATTCAAGCGACAAAGACAGATTGGGAATTTTCCAAAAGTATTTTGACAGCGCAAAATCAACTTTTTGTATAGATCATCATATTAGTAATATGTCGTTTGCGGACGATAATTATATTTTGCCGGATGCAAGTTCAGCCTGTGAAGTTTTATACGATTTGTTGGATGAAAACAAGATAGATAAAGATATTGCTGAAGCACTTTATACAGGAATTGCACATGATTCCGGAATATTCAGATATCCTTCTACAAGTTCAAAGACAATGCGTATAGCAGGAAGTCTGATGGATAAGGGTATAAAGTTTACCGATATAATTGATGATACATTTTATTCAAAAACTTATAAGCAAACTCAGATATTAGGCAGAATTCTTTCAGAAAGTATTCTTTTTATGAATCAGAAATGTGTAGTGGGATGGGCAACTTTTGATTTAATGAAATTTTATGGACTGGTTCCAAAAGACCTTGACTGTGTTATTGATTCACTGAGGAATATTGAAGGGGTTGAGTGTGCAATGTTTATATATCAGACGGATGAGCTTACATATAAAGTAAGTTTAAGGTCAAAAAACATTGTAGATGTGAGCAAAATAGCTGTACATTTTGGCGGTGGCGGACATGTGCGTGCAGCAGGATTTAATATGACCGGAACCATACATGACATTATTAATAATGTATCAAAAGAAATTGAAAGTCAGTTAAACAAAAAGGAATTATGATAAACGGAATAATTAATGTATATAAGGAGCAGGGCTATACATCTCATGATGTAGTAGCGAAGCTTCGAGGTATTTTAAAACAAAAGAAAATAGGTCATACAGGCACGCTGGATCCTAATGCGACAGGCGTGCTCCCTGTTTGTTTAGGCAGGGGAACAAAAATGTGTGATATGCTTACAGATCATTCTAAAACATATAAAGCAGTAATGCTTTTAGGCGAAACAACAGATACTCTTGACAAAACAGGAAAAGTAACATCAAAGTGTGCTGATAGTGAACTTGCTAAATTACAGGAAGAACAGGTTATTAAGGCAGTAAATAGTTTTATTGGTGAATATAATCAGATTCCACCAATGTATTCGGCATTAAAAGTAAATGGACAAAAATTATATGACCTTGCAAGAGCAGGTCAGGAGATAGAAAGAGAGTCAAGGCTTATTACAATTCATGATATTGATATACTTAGTGTGGAATTGCCTCGCGTGACATTTTTAGTTACATGTTCAAAAGGCACATATATAAGAAGTCTTTGTGATGATATTGGTAAAAAAATCGGATGCGGGGCATGTATGGAAAGCCTTGAGAGAACTAAAGTTGATATATTTGAAATTAAGGATAGTATAACGCTTGGACAAATTGAACAGTACGTAAGTGATGGAGTAATACAAAACTATATTATGCCACTTGATAAAATGTTTAGTGCGTATGAATGTTGTATTGTTAATGATGAGGGGACAAGACTTGTTCACAATGGAAATCCTTTTAATCCGGAACACAGGATTGAAAGTAAGTATGTTGCTGACGGGCAGATGTTCAGGGTATATGATAATAATAATGAGTTTATTGGAATTTTCATTTTTGAGGCAAAAAAGAGACGATATAAACCAGTTAAGATGTTTTTTAATAAGGACGATAAATAAAGACTATTGGATGATATAATATGAAGATTGTATTTGACTTTGAAGAAATAAAAAAATTACAATTAAATAATTCGGTAGTGACAATTGGAAAATTCGATGGGATTCATAAAGGACATGACAAACTTTTAGTAGAAATGTCAAAGAAGACAGGTATGACAAAAATAGTTATAACATTTTTGGAATATCCTGAAAGAAAAATTCTTACTGAAAATGAAAAAGAAAGTATTTTCAAAAAGTATGATGTTGACATATTGTTTTGTGTTACGACAAACAAAGAATTCTTTTCTATTAGTGCAGGAGAGTTTGTTGAAAGTGTATTAGTAAAAATGATGGGTATGAAATGCATTGTGTCAGGAAGTGATTTTAGATTTGGTAAAGATCGCAAAGGTGATGTGGCAATGCTTAAAAAATATTCATCAAAATATAATTATGAAGTCATCAGTATAGAAAAAGAAAAACTGTATGAGTCAGAAATTTCCAGTACACTTATACGTGAACTCATAAAAAAGGGTAATATTGAGAAAGCAAATGAAATGCTTGGATATCCATATGCAATAACAGGAAAAGTCATATATGGAAAGCAGCTGGGAAGAAAATTAGGATTTCCAACAGTTAATATTATGCCAGATAAAACAAAAGTAGTGCCATTAGCCGGTGTATATAAGTCAGAAGTTTTAATAAAAGGGAAAATATATCCTGCAATAACTAATGTAGGAGACAATCCAACAGTTGATGGAGATTTAAAGACCAGAGTAGAAACACATATATTTAATTTTAGTGAAGATGTTTATGGCGAAAATTTAGAAATACATTTTTTAAAATTTGTTCGTGGTGAAATAACATTTGATTCAGTTGAAAAATTGAAGGAAAGAGTTGCAAAAGATATTGAATTTTGTGAAAGAAAATAAGCTATAATAAATAATTAAAAAATAAATTGTAAAGTGACAAAAAATGTCATATAATGGAAATACAATATAATGTATGTGGAGAATAAATGGGGATTTACGGCAGAGGGGAAAGCATCAATAGTTTAGTTATTTATAACTGTCATAGGTTCTATGGCAGTTTTTTTATATCATAGGAAAGTTCTTTGAACTTCCCTGTGATATAAAACGCTCCGCTAAGGATGCGCAGCTCGCGGAGAGGAAGTTATTAGGAGGTGTTTCTATGGATAAATGCAAATTCGGTAATAAGCTTTGTTCCCTTCGTGAAGAAAAGGGACTTAGTCAAAAGCAACTAGCAGTAATTCTTGATGTTTCCGATAAAACAATATCTAAATGGGAAAACGGACAATCCATACCAAGAATGGAAACATTTGAGAAAATTGCTAAGTTGTTCAACATTAGCCTTGATGTGTTTTTAACTGACGATGAAGCAGAAATGGAACGCCATAAAGTTAAACGAAATGCTTTTAGAAACAAAAACAATGGCAATAATCGGATTTTATTTGCGCTAGGAATTAGTAGTATTATTTTAGTCGCTATTGCGTGTGTAACAGATGCTATTGTTTATTTCTGCTTTGGCAAATCTAATTTGGCAGATGTTTTTTGAAAAACATTATTATTCTCGCCTTTCCTATTGGAATACTTACTGTTTACGCATTTATCAATTCTTGGTTGCTTAGGTTTATTTCCGGTTTTAAAGACTATTTCCTAAACGATTCAAAGTGCATATCTGTTGAGAATTTGGCATACAGAGGATTGAGTGCACTCAATGGCGTAACCGGTATTCTTTCAATTCTGCCTTTTATTCTTGCGATTACAGGCTTTGATGATTTTACACTTATTGATTATGTAATTGTTTATTCAATTTCTTTTGTTCTGTTATCAATTAATCTTTTAACAGGCAAATATGCTAACAATACTTTATATTTTACTGAAAATGGCATATTTGAAAAGAGCATTGACTATGGTGATTTTCATCCGTATTCAAAAATAGAAAACATCGAAAGCAATATTGATGACGTCAATTCTGCCAAAACAAATATATTGAAAATCAAGTTTGTGATTGACGGCAAAAAATATAAGGTTACTATTGACGATATGTATATTGATACAGTGAGCTCATATATAGAGCTTGGATATGATGAAAGAAAAATTGAGAAAAGCACCCAAAAGCCGACAGCACTTTACTATATTCTTTTCGGAATTGGTGCGGTCATTGCGGCGTTTGGAATGATAATGTATCTTAGTAATATGCAAATGGGCACACAAGCGATTGACTACACAAAGATTAGCACGGAATTTATTTCTCTTGACGGTGCAACATCTGTTGTTAAGTATAACGATAGGCTCTATGCATTTACTGAACAAAACTGTGCCGTTGATGTTTTTGATATGGATGGCAATTTCCTATATGCAAATCAAGTTCCGATTCATCAAAACGGTAGGGCGCAATACTACCTGGTTAACGATAATTTGTATATTATCGACAGGGCTTGCAATATTTATCGCTATAATTTAAACGGTGTATTTTTAGGAAGATTTGTTTGCAATTTTTACGATGAGGGTGTTGCAACCTTATCAACCTATGATAGCAAAGATGTTCTTGTAAATTCTTATGAATTAAAAATAGAAGGTGCGTACCCTATTTATTTTGATGACAACAAACAGATAATCAATGCATATGATTACCTCTTAATTTATGACGGAAAAAGCTTGGTTAAAAGCACGCTCGACAATTCGTTTATGCCGCTGGGAAGCTATGTTGATGGTGCTGTTTATCTTGAAGAAAATACGCAAAAGGAATTTGACGGTGTTGAATATTTTACATACAGGGGAAATCTTTGTGCTTTCACGAATGATGATTTCATTGAGCTTTATACCGTTTCTTTCTTTAGCTGGTATCGTCATTCCATACTGTCCTGCTGGCTTACAATAGGAGTAGGTATGGCATTTGTGTTTGTTTCTTCATTGATTTATAATCGTATGAATAACAAAAAGAGAAAATAACAATCGTGCTTGCATCAATGGGCATTTGCAAGATAGTCATTTGTAGCTACAAATTTTATATATTAATTGGAGTTGGTATTAGATTAATTGCATGT
>JBJEMK010000141.1:0-8846 GCA_051879635.1 Eubacterium sp. | reverse complement strand
ATGTAAATTCATGGTTTGTATGTTATGGAGACAATGGAAATTCCAAAGTAACGGTAGTAGTTGTTATTGAAGGTGTTCCTGAGGGTAGCGTATCTGCCAAGACTGCGGCAAAAGCAATATTTGACGAATATTTTGAATAACTTGCGTTATGGCTTTATTTGATGTATACTTATTTTAAGTCTATGCAGACACACCAATAAGCAGGAGGTTGAAATAATGGTCGAGGCAACTAGCTGTGGTGGTGTTGTTATATTTCGAGGCAAGATATTAGTCTTGTACAAGAATTTTAAAAATAAGTATGAAGGCTGGGTATTGCCAAAGGGAACAGTTGAGCCGGGTGAGGAATATAAGGAAACAGCTCTAAGGGAAGTCCTTGAAGAAACGGGAGTAAGTGCTTCTATTATTAAGTATGTCGGTAAGAGTGAATATACATTTAATACGCCACAAGACGTAGTAGATAAGGACGTGCACTGGTACCTTATGATAGCAGACAGTTATTATAGCAAGCCACAACGAGAAGAGTACTTCATTGATTCTGGATATTATAAATTTCATGAAGCATATCATTTATTAAAATTTTCTAACGAGAAGCAGATTCTCGAAAAAGCTTATAACCAATATCTTGAATTAAAGAAGAATAATTTATGGGGGAGTAAAAAGTATTATTAATCTAAAAAGCAGATACAATTTGGTATCTGCTTTTTAATAATATAAGTTTTGATATTATAAATAGGTTTTAGTAATATGAATAGAAATTATCAAAAAGAATTCGAAAATGAACTTAATATGATAGAAACAGAATATTCTGACAGGAAACCACGGCTTTTGTTACATGCATGTTGTGCGCCATGTTCAAGCCATGTTTTAGATTATATAAGCAGAATATTTGATATTACAGTGATGTATTATAATCCTAATATTTTTCCGGAAGATGAATTTAAATACAGATTAACTGAAATCCAACGACTCGTTAGAGAAATGGATTTACAACAGACCGTAAATGTTATTGCTCCGGAATATAATCCCGATGAATTTTTTGAAGCTGTAAAAGGATATGAACACTTTCCGGAAGGAAGTGAACGGTGCTATATATGTTATGAACTGAGATTGAGAAAAACAGCTATGATTGCGCAACAAAAAGAGTATGATTATTTTGCAACAACTCTATCCATAAGCCCATTGAAAAATGTAAAAAAAATAAATGAAATTGGGGAGAAAGTTGCAGATGAATATTCAGTTAAATATCTTGTTTCTGATTTCAAGAAAAAAGACGGATATAAACATTCAATAGAATTATCACGAAAATATAATTTATACAGACAGAATTTTTGTGGATGCGTATATTCAAAACATTAAATATATAGTATTTCATACTTAAAAATACGAAGTGTAACAAGTTGCAACAATAATATAATTGTGATATATTGTAAGAGATTTTAATGCTTCAAAAACTAATGATTTATTATAGGAGTAGTTGTTATGAAATGCAGTAAATGCGGTGAAGAAAGAAGAGAAGGATGGTCGTTTTGTCTGAAGTGCGGAACATCATTTGAGGAAAGTGACCAAAAATCAAGAATAGATGAAATTTTATCTGAAGATGAAGATATGATTGATGAAGTTGATGTTCCGTTTGAAGATATGTATGATGCACTATCACTAGATGACGACACTCAGGATATGGATGCCATAATAGGGAAACATTTATCCAGAATAGATGGTACATCAGGTAACGGAAGACAGCCCCATGATGCTGATGCGTCTAAAGCTATAGATAATAACACTAAAGGGTTTAAAGGCAAATTAAAAAAGTTCTTTAAAAACAAAACTAATCTTATTACCGTTATTATTGTCGGTATTGTTATTTTAGCAGCAATCATTGTGTTATGTGTCTCATGTGTAAGTAAAAGTATTAATAGTAATGCTAAGTTTGAACAATACTATGACCTGGGAGTGGAACTTACAGAATCCGGAAGTATGAGATCAGCATTAACACAATTTTTAAAGGCAGATCAAGTAGCTAAAAAAGATGAAGAAAAGATAAAAGCAAAGACAATGTTATGGAAGACATATGTGCAGCTTGAAGGATATGAAGAAGAGACAATTCAGGTTTTAAAGGAACTTATTGAATTGGAACCACAGGAAGTAGCATATTATGATGCATTAATAATAATGTATCAGAATCTTAATATGACAGAAGAAATAGAAGAACTTATAGCATCAGTAACTGATTCTGCCATAAAGGAACATCTGAATACATTAGACACCACAGTGCCTGCATCTACTATGCCTGCCGGAGAGTATGATGAAGCAATATCAGTTGAGCTTACTGTAGTTGACGGATATACTATTTATTATACTCTTGATGGTTCTACGCCATCAGAATCCGCTAATAAATATAAGAAGGCAATCAAATTGGATGAAGAAGGCACATATGAATTGAGAGCTGTTTCCATAAGTGAAAGTGGCGTTAAAAGTAATGAATATAATGCAACATATGTAATTGATTTTGGAACAGTTGCGGCGCCGGTAGTTACACCTGAGAGCGGAACATACACAGGCAGTAAGAGAATTATCATAGATAAGGTTCCTGATGGTGTAAATGTTTATTATACAACTGATGGCAGTACTCCGACAGCAAAATCAGACAAATATATATTTGAATCTGATGATGAAGATTTTGAAGAAGGAATTGAAATGCCTGAAGGCAACACAATGTTTACGTTTATTGCCATTAATAAAGCCGGGGTAAAAAGTGATCCGGTTGTGGTTGTATATTATTATTCACCTTCTTACACATATTCATATGATGATGCTTCTGATAAGCTTGCAGCATATCTGGTTGATAAAGGCATTATGGAAAATGTATATGGAGAATATGATGATGGTTCATATATGTATTTTTCATATATCGGAACAGAAGAAATAGATAAGGAAAAGTATTATATTATTGAAGCCGAAAAGGAAAATTCCAAGGGTAGTGTTAAGTATTCGGATGTGTTTGCCGTTGGATGCGACAATGGAGAGATTGGTGCAGTAAGTAAATCCGGAGACGCATACAAATTTGACGAAAAAGAGTAATATAAGATAAAAAAGGCATCCTCCATAAGGAAGATGCCTTTTTTATGCGGATAGAGGGACTCGAACCCTCACGCCCTCGCGAGCGGCAGATTTTGAGTCTGCTGCGTCTGCCATTCCGCCACATCCGCAAAAACAACAAATAGATATTAGCATTTAATCAAATAATTGTCAATAGTTGCAGCAGGAGTAAAAAATTGTTTAATTAAATGTTGTTTTGTAGTAAAATATATATTAAATATGTGAAGGATATTATTCAATTAAGGAGTACCTCATAATGAAAGAAAAATTGGTTCTTATAGATGGACATAGTATATTAAACAGGGCGTTTTATGGAGTTCCTGATTTTACAAATTCCAAAGGTCAGCATACTAATGCAGTATTTGGATTTTTAAATATTATGTTCAAGATTCTGGAAGAGGAAAAACCTGAATACATGGCAGTGGCATTTGACGTTCACCAGCCGACGTTCAGACATGAAATGTTTCCGGAATATAAAGGAACCAGAAAACCAATGCTACCAGAATTAAGAGAACAGGTTCCCCTTATTAAGGAGCTTCTTGTTAAAATGGGAGTACGGGTCATTGAACTTCCGGGATATGAAGCTGATGATGTTATAGGAACTTTATCAAAAAGAGGCGAATCAGAAGGCTTAGAAGTTTCAGTAATTTCCGGTGACCGGGATTTGTTACAGCTGGCAACACATAATATTAAAATCAGAATTCCAAAAACAAAAAAGGGGACAACTGAAGTAGAGGATTATACTGATAAAGAGGTAGTGGAAAAGTATAAAGTCACTCCAATAGAATTTATAGATGTGAAAGCACTTATGGGTGATTCATCAGATAATATACCAGGAGTGCCGGGGATAGGTGAGAAAACAGCAACGACGCTTATTGCTGAATATGGAAGCATTGAAAATGCATATAAGAATATTGACACAATAAAAAATAACCGTGCCAGAGAAAATTTAAGAGAAAATTATAATATGGCACAAATGAGTAAAGTACTGGCAACGATTAATATTAATTCGCCTGTTGAGTGTAATATAAAAACGGATGCAGTATTAGGTAACATATATACCTCAGAGGCCTTGGTTATGATAAAGGATTTAGAATTTAAAAGTATGCTGTCAAGGTTTGAGAATGCAGATGTTACAAATGATTGTGAAAATAAATTTTATTATATTGATGATTTTGCGACAGCATCAGATATATTATCAGATGCTTCTGATGCAAAACTGACAGGTTTTCATATTGTTGAAGACACAGAGGAGCATATACTTGGAGTATCTCTGGCGTTTGATGATAGTGCATATTTTATTGCAATTGCAGGGTTTATAACAGAAGAATTTCTGAAAGCAGAAGTAAAAAAACTGGGAATGGGAACAGTTAAGATATCAATGTTTGATGTTAAAAGATATGAACCATGGCTGGATATTTCATCACGCGGAAGGAAGAACCTATCTTTGGATGTGTGTGATTTGGGTATAGGTGCATATCTTATAAATCCGCTGAAGGATACGTACGATTATGATGATATTGCCAGAGATTTTTTGAATATGACAGTTCCATCATATAGTGAAATAATGGGCAAATGCGACATTAGAACGGCATTGGAGGATAACCCTGAGAATCTTACAAAATGGGCATGTTATGAAGCATACGTAGCATTAAATGCAACTAGTGCAATCGAAAATCGCCTTAAAGAGGAAGGAATGTTTGAACTTTATCAAAATATTGAGCTTCCTCTGGCATATGTACTATATGACATGGAACAGAATGGAGTAAAACTAAAAAAAGCAGAACTTGAGGAGTATGGGAAAAAACTTTCCGCCGGAATAAAAGAGACACTTGATTATATTTATAAAGAAGTTGGTGAAGAGTTTAATGTTAATTCACCTAAAAAGCTGGGAGAAATTTTATTTGATAAAATGCATCTTCCTGGAGCAAAAAAAACAAAAACAGGATATTCTACATCAGCAGATGTATTAGAAAAACTTAAATATGATTATCCATTTGTAGCAAAAATTCTTGAATATAGGCAACTGACAAAACTCAAATCAACTTATGCTGATGGCCTGGCACAATACATTAAAGAAGATGGCAGGATTCATGGGAAGTTTAATCAGACCATTACAGCAACAGGAAGAATAAGCAGCACAGAACCTAATTTACAGAATATTCCGATAAGAATGGAATTAGGGCGTGAGATACGAAAAGTTTTTGTTCCTGAAGATGGGTTTGTGTTCATTGATGCTGATTATTCGCAGATTGAATTAAGGGTATTGGCGCATATTTCAAATGACGAAACTCTCATAGAAGCTTATAATATGGATATGGATATACACAGAATTACTGCATCTAAGGTATTTCATACGCCATTGGATGAGGTTACAGATAATCAAAGAAGAAATGCTAAAGCAGTTAACTTTGGAATTGTATATGGAATCAGTTCATTTGGTCTGGGTCAGGATTTGAGCATAAGTAAAAAAGAGGCACAAAATTATATAGATGAATATTTTATTACCTATCCGAATATAAAAAGATTTTTGGATAGAACTGTCGAACAGGCTAAATCAGATGGCTATGTAACAACTATGTTTGGAAGAAAACGCCCTATACCCGAATTATCATCAGGCAACTTTATGCAGCGTTCATTTGGTGAAAGAATAGCTATGAATTCGCCAATACAGGGAACTGCAGCTGACATAATGAAGATTGCAATGGTGAATGTAGAACGTGCATTAAAAGAACAGCAACTTCAGTCAAGGATAGTATTACAGGTGCATGATGAACTTTTAATAGAAGCAAAAGAAGAAGAACTTGATGCGGTGAAAAACATTTTGGAGCAAGGTATGAAAAAAGCAGCAATTCTTAGAGTTCCACTGGAAATAGATATGAAAGTCGGATATAGCTGGTACGAGGCACATTAATGATTATTGGAATAACCGGAGGGATTGGAAGTGGAAAGACATCTGTCCTTCAAATATTAAAAACAGAATATGACGCAATAATTATTCAGGCAGATATAGTTGCAAAGGAGATACGAGCCCGTGGTATGCCTGCTTATAATGAAATTGTAAAGTTTTTAGGCAGTAGCATACTCAACAGGGATGGTACTATTAATAATGATGTTGTAGCAGATATTGTATTTAATGACAAATCTAAGCTTGAAAAGATAAATTCAATAATCCACCCTCTCGTCAGAGATGAAATAGAAAGACGAATTGAATTTGAAAAATCACATAATTTATCAGCTTATATTCTAATTGAAGCAGCATTATTTATTGAAGCCGGATATATGGATATGTGTGACAAACTTTGGTATGTGTATTGCGATACTGACACAAGGAAAAAGAGACTTTATAGTGAACGCGGCTACTCCATAGAAAAGTCAGAACAGATAATAAGGAGTCAGCTTCCGGATGAAATATATTTTAAATATGCAGATGATGTTGTTAATAACAGCGGTACTTTGGATGAGACACACAGACAAATTGTAGAAATATTGGGAAAATACAAATCAGATAAAAATATATAATAAGAGAAGGTATTATTAGGGAGGTTTTATATGGAAATTCAACTATGGAAACAAATACTTAACCCTTATGAACTTGCAGTACAGGAGTTGCTGGTTAAGTTTAATCATCTTATACTTGAGCATAGGAGTCAGGGACTATATTCACCTATTGAAACAGTAGATGGCAGGGTTAAAAAGATATCCAGTATTCTGGAAAAGACACAAAAAAAGAATATCAGCCTTGATGATATTGATGATAAGATAGAAGATATTGCAGGTATACGAATAATATGTCAGTTTGTAGAGGATATAAGCAAAGTTGTATCACTTATAAAGCAACGTACAGATATGGAAGTAATACAGGAAAAAGACTATATTACCAATATAAAAGAAAGTGGATATAGAAGTTATCATATGATTGTATATTATACTGTACAAACGATGGAAGGTAACAAAAAGATAAAAGTTGAAATCCAGATAAGAACTATGGCAATGAATTTCTGGGCAACAGTTGAACATTCATTACAATATAAATACAAGCATAATATTCCTGAACATATTAAAGAGCGTCTTACTAATGCATCTGATGCTATTATCGCACTTGATAAGGAGATGTCCTCTATACGTGATGAAATAATGGATTCGCAAAATGAATTTCAGATTAGAGCCAATATCGTACAAGACATTCTTAATGACATACAGAATTTATATAAAGTTGCAAATAAAAGAGAAATAGCTAAAATTCAGGATGAATTTTATGCCATATTCAAAGACGGAGATGTTTCTGATTTGGAAAGATTTTACAAACAGCTTGATATTATTGCCGAAGGTTACAGGGCGCAGAACATATGATTAGATTAGATAAATACATTTCAGATAATGGATATGGAAGCCGTTCACTCATCAAAGAATTGATTAAAAAAGGCTGTGTTCTGGTAGATGATAATATAGTTACTAATGCAGGATATCTGATTGACCCTGTGTCATCAGTTATTCAAGTTAATGGAAATAAAATTGAATATAGTGAGCACGAATATTTTATGCTTAATAAACCAGCAGGTGTTGTAAGTGCAGTAACCGATAAAAGAGATATTACTGTCATAAGTCTTATCAAAGATGCAAAGCACAAAAAGCTTGCGCCGGTTGGAAGACTGGATAAAGATACAGAAGGTTTACTCCTTATAACCGATGACGGTGTATTGGCACACAGGCTTATTTCACCTAAAAAGCATATAGCAAAAACGTATCTGGTACATATAAACGGAAAAGTTGATGATAAGCATATTAAACTCTTTAAAGAAGGATTTAAGGTTGACAATAGTCTGGATGCGATGCCATCTGAGATGGAGATTGTTACAGCAAAAGATGATTTTAGTGAAGTTATGCTTACAATATATGAAGGCAAATTTCATCAAATAAAAAGAATGTTTGCATCGATAGGTTATAAAGTCATATATTTAAAAAGAATTTCTATGGGGAAATTAAAGCTGGACGAGAGACTAAGACCCGGTGAATATAGAAAACTCACAGAGGAAGAAATAGAATGTTTAAAAAAATAGAAGCAGTGTTTTTTGATTTAGATGGTACACTTATTGATTCAATGTGGATGTGGAAACAGATTGATATAGAATATCTTGGAAGATATGGAATAGAACTTCCGGATGGATTGCAGAAAGCTATTGAAGGGATGGCTTTTTCCGAAACAGCAGTTTATTTTAAGAACAGGTTTAATATACCTGACAGTCTTGATAAGATTAAAAACGACTGGAATCATATGGCATGGGAAATGTATGAAAAAAGAGTTCCTTTAAAGGAGGGCGCTCTTGAGTTTCTTAAATTCATAAAGAATAAAAACATAAAAACTTGTATTGCTACAAGTAATTCACGCGAACTGGCAGAATTAGTCATTAATAAACATGCAGTTAATAAATATTTTGACAGCATAATTACATGCTGTGATGTAAAATCAGGGAAACCTGCACCGGATGTTTACTTAAAATGTGCAGATGCTGTGAGTGTTAATCCGAAAAACTGTCTTGTTATAGAAGATATTCCAAAAGGTCTTATGGCAGGCAGAGCAGCCGGAATGAAAACAATTGCTATTGAGGATATTTATTCTGATGATGTTAAAGAAGAAAAAATAAATCTATCAGATATGTATATAACTAATTACAGGCAGCTTATTGATATTTGGAATAAGTCCAGCGGTGTGATGTCAAGTGAGAAATGAATTAAAAATCATATATTTT
>JBJEMK010000140.1:0-8854 GCA_051879635.1 Eubacterium sp. | reverse complement strand
TATTCCGGTGCGAAATATTTTGCAAAAGCAGTTGTTCTTGCAACAGGAACATATCTTAAGGCAAGATGTATATATGGTGAAGTAAGCAATGCTACAGGACCAAACGGATTGCAGGCTGCAAACCATCTTACACAATCATTAATTGAAAACGGGATAAAAATGAGACGCTTTAAAACGGGGACACCTGCCAGAGTTGATAAAAGAAGTATTGATTTTTCAAAGATGCAGGAACAGTTTGGAGATGATAAAATAGTTCCATTTTCTTTTTCAACTGATCCTGAGAGTATACAAAAACCCCAGATATCCTGTTGGCTTACGTATACAAATGAAAAGACTCATAAGATAATACGAGAAAATATAGACCGGTCACCTTTGTTTTCCGGAATGATAGAAGGAACCGGACCAAGGTACTGCCCTTCTATAGAAGATAAGGTAGTAAAATTTGCAGATAAGGACAGACATCAGGTCTTTATTGAACCAGAAGGAAATTATACAAATGAAATGTATTTGGGAGGTATGTCCAGCTCACTTCCGGAGGATGTTCAATATGCAATGTACAGGACAGTTCCGGGACTTGAAAATGTTAAAATTGTCAGAAATGCATATGCAATTGAATATGATTGTATTGAATGGGGGCAGCTGCTTCCTACTTTAGAGGTTAAAAATATAAAAGGATTATTTTGTTGTGGACAATTTAATGGTTCGTCAGGATATGAAGAGGCAGCAGCTCAAGGAATAATTGCAGGCATTAATGCAGCAATGAAACTTTTGAATCGCGACATGATTGTACTTGATCGTTCACAGGCATATATAGGCGTTCTTATTGATGATTTAGTAACAAAAGAAAGTCATGAACCATATAGAATGATGACTTCAAGAGCGGAATATAGATTGCTGTTGAGGCAGGATAATGCAGACTTGCGTCTTTCAGGTATAGGACATGAGGTAGGACTTGTAAGTGATGAAGTTTATGAAAAAGTTGTGGAAAAGCAAAGGCTTATTAATGAAGAAATCGAGCGCGTAAACACTGCTTTAGTCGGTGCGACAAAAGAACTTCAGCAATTTCTTGAGGAACATAACAGTACTCCGCTAAAAACAGGAAGTACAATTGGAGAACTTATAAGGCGTCCGGAGCTTAATTATGAAATGTTGAAAAATTTTGATGAAGGGCGCAGAGATTTATCGGAAGATGTCATAGAACAAGTTGATATTAATATTAAATATGAAGGATATATTAAACGACAGGAAAAACAGGTAAAACAATTTAAGAGGCTTGAAAATAAAAAATTGGATCCTGATTTTGATTACGATAAGGTAGGAAGTTTGAGGAAAGAAGCAAAGCAAAAACTAAATTTTTATAAACCTTTGTCTATTGGACAGGCAGGAAGAATTTCAGGTGTATCACCGGCTGATATTTCAGTACTGCTCGTATATCTTGAACAGGAACACAGGAGGAACCTTGGAAAATAAATTTGATAAATGTCTTACCGAATTAAATATAGAGCTTAATGAATTACAAAAAAGTCAGTTTTTTCAGTTTTATGAATTGCTTGTTGAAAAAAACAAAGTAATGAATCTTACTGCAATAACAGAATACGAGGATGTTGTAATTAAGCATTTTATTGACAGCCTCTCAATAGTAAAAACTATTAATATAAATGATTATTCTACGGTAATTGATGTAGGAACCGGAGCAGGATTTCCTGCAATACCCTTAAAAATTGCTTTTCCACATTTAGAAATAGTTTGTTTGGATTCATTAAATAAACGTGTAAAATTCATAAATGAAACATGTAATACTATAGGTTTACATAATATAAAAGCAATACATGGAAGAGCTGAAGATATTGCCAGAAACATTGAGTATAGGGAAAAATTTGATCTATGTGTTTCTCGAGCAGTTGCTAATCTCTCTACTCTTTGTGAATATTGTATGCCATTTGTGAAAATAAAAGGTGCGTTTGTTTGTTATAAATCAGCAGATATAGAAAATGAAATAAATGCAGCAGGGAATGCTATTGCACTATTATCCGGTAATATAAAAAGTATGCAACAGTTTGTACTTCCCTGCTCTGATGTTAGAAGGTCATTTGTAGTTATAGAAAAGACGGCTCCTATTGCAAATAAATATCCCCGAAAGGCAGGAACGCCTTCAAAGGAGCCACTTTAAGCCTGAAGCACTTTCTCCAATGCGCAGGCAGCATTATATACAACCCTTGTACAAGGGCGTTTTGCATAATATTCCTGTGTCCTTTCATTAGGCGCAGGACTAGTGTCTTTTGCCGCTTCTCCTATTAAATCACGACATAAAAGAGAGGAGTTATTTTGTTTAAAGATAGCTGCCATTTCCTGTACTTTTTTATAAACAAGCCCTTTTTTGGCAGGATCAGAATTATCTTCGCAGCCATATTCAAGACCAATAATCATAGTAGCCCCTGTAATGGCTCCACATACTTCTCTCATACGCCCCACTCCGCCACCAAGTCCCGAGGATATTTTTAGGGATAGTTCTTTATTAATTCCGTAAATGTCAGAATATGCAGTAAATACAGCTTGAGAACAATTATATCCCTGCATAAACAATTCAACAGCTTTTTCCGGACGATTTTCATTTTTATTTATTTTCATTAGTTTTATTGGTACATTAAATTAATTATAACTTAATGTACTTCCCTCCTTTTTATTTAATAATTATTATTTATTAATATAATTTACTTATAATAATACAACGACAAATCTATAAAATCTATAAAATATTATTAAAACATTTTACAAAATATAATTAAAAACATTACAATATGTTATAAATATGTTATTATTATATATATTATTGTTCTTTGGAGGGAAAGATGGGACAAGCCACCTTTGACAAGACAAAAGAATACTTGAATGAACGTATGGATATGATTTTAGATAAAAAGTCTAAAAAAATGTCTGAATATAATAAAAATCAGCTTAATCAGGCGAGCCTCGAACAAAATATTGTTCAAGTTCAGGAAAAGATAGATGAAGCATTTGAGATGTTTTCTCCTATTGCTCAGGATAATGGATTTTCCAGAGCTGAGCTCAATGAATTGCAAACAAGATTGGCTGTCTGTATTCAAAAGAATAAGGAAATAGATGCATCAGTAAAAGAACTGGATGTAGAAATGGAAAAAATTGACGAAGCATTTAACGAAATTGAAAATGCTTCTAAAGAATTTGAAAATCTGTTAAATAAAGACTCAGAAATTAATTTAGATAATGAATCTAATGATAATATTCAGAGTGAATTAAATATTGAAGAAATAAGCAATATTTATACATATCCATCAGCGGATATTGATGAAAATGGTGAGCCTGAGTTTGAATGGGTTGATTTTGATGAACAAGGTAATTTTGAATTAGAAAATGAGAAAAAAGCTCAGCAAAGTTTTAATCAGGATAGTGAATTTGCCAGTGATTATGATTATGAATATGAAAATGACAATGAGTATCGATATTTAAACAACGAAGAGTTATATGAAAAAATTAAAAACAAAATGCTTGGAGAAGATATAGAGGAAGATTCAGATGATGCTCCTTTAGATAAATCAGCAGAAGAAATAGACGCATCAGATGAGCATGATAATGACAGAGATGAAGCAGATGTTTTCGACAAAGAAGAAATATATAATAAAATTAAGTTGTGTGTGGATTTGATTGATATTGACAGAACACGTGTGAAATTAGAATTAAAAGAGTTATTAAAGAAACTTTCCGAGTTCTAAAACTACAAACAATATGTGATACAGTAATAGAGATGTTTCACGTGAAACATCTCTATTACTGTATTATAAAAACTTTATAAATGTTTCACGTGAAACAATATAAACTATAAATATATGTGGAAAAAGTAATTTATTTTTGATATAATAATTTCTACGAAAGGAAGGGAACGATGGGAAAAATTATAGCAATTGCAAATCAAAAAGGTGGCGTAGGCAAAACTACTACTTCTACTAATTTGTCAGCATGCCTTGCAGAATTAGGCAAAACAGTTTTACTAGTTGACATAGATCCTCAGGGAAATGCCACAAGCGGTGTGGGAATACTGAAAACGAAGCTTGAAAATACAGTCTACGAAATGATTATTGGGGAGTGTACGTTAGAACAATGTATTACAGACAGTATTATTGACAATCTAAAGGTGCTTCCTTCTAATGTTAATTTATCGGGTGCAGAAATAGATTTAATTGGCGTAGAGTCCAGAGAGTTTATTCTTAAAAACAGCTTAAAATCGGTAAAGGAGAATTATGATTACATAATCATAGATTGTCCACCGTCTTTAAATATTCTTACAGTAAATGCAATGACAGCTGCAGATTCGGTAATTGTACCTATCCAATGTGAATATTATGCATTGGAAGGCTTGTCGCAACTGATACATACAATTAATCTGATACAGGAACGTTTAAACCCGGAATTATTTATTGAAGGTGTTGTTTTTACAATGTATGATGCAAGAACAAATCTTTCATTAGAAGTTGTAGAGTCTGTAAAAAATAATTTGAATCAATCAATTTATAAGACAATAATACCAAGAAATGTACGATTGGCAGAAGCGCCAAGTCATGGTATGCCGATAAATATGTATGATAGTAAATCTTCAGGTGCAGAAGCATATAGATTGTTAGCCAAAGAAGTAGCAGGGGAAAATGAAGAAGAGGATTTATAGGGAGTATAATTATGTATATGTATATATAGTTATGTAAACTATAGTTATGTAAACAAAGCGAGAAAATTTATAATATGGAGAGGAGGAAGTGAATATGGCTAAAAGGGCAGGACTTGGAAGGGGGCTTGATTCACTTATACCTGATACAGGAATATCAAAAAGAACACCAAAAGAAAGTTCGGATAAAAGTGTAGAAATAAAAGAAGTTATTAAGGAAGTAGTGAAGGAAGTACCTAAAGAGGTCCGTTTAAAAATTTCAGAGATTGAACCTAACAGAGATCAGCCAAGAAAACAGTTTGATGAAAGTGCTTTGGAGGAATTGGCTGAATCAATAAGACAATATGGTGTAATTCAGCCTATTATTGTACAAAAACGAAAAGGGTATTATGAGATAATAGCCGGAGAGCGCAGATGGCGGGCCGCAAAGATGGCAAAGGTCAAGGATGTTCCGGTTATAATTAAAGATTATTCACCACAGGAGATAATGGAAATAGCCCTTATTGAGAATATTCAGCGAGAGGATTTAAATCCTATTGAAGAGGCTCTTGCATATAAGCGGTTAATAGATGATTATAATCTTATTCAGGAAGAAGTAGCGGGAAGAGTTGCAAAGAGCAGAACTGTTATAACTAATTCTATGAGGTTATTAAAGCTTCCGGATGAAATACAGCAGATGCTTATAAATGACCAAATTTCCAGTGGGCATGCAAGGGCATTACTTTCTGTTGATGATATAGCAGTTCAAATAGAAGTTGCAAAACGAATTATTTCACATAAACTTAGTGTGCGTGAAACGGAAAAACTTGTAAAATCTATTGGTGTAAAAAAGGAAAGGACAGTAAATGTAACTCCGGATAAAAGTATTATTTATGGAAAGCTTGAAGAAAGATTAAAAACCATTATGGGGACAAAAGTATCTATTTGCCCAAAGGCAAAAGGTAAGGGTAAAATAGAAATAGAATATTATTCCCAGGATGATCTGGAACGGTTAATTGAGCTGTTTGATCTTACACAAAAATAAAGTTATGTAAACTTGAATTATGTAAATTACATTAGGAGGGAAATATAATGAAAATATTAGCATTATCAGTATCGGTACTAGGAATTGCAGTGCTGGCACTTATTATTATGAATATACGTCTCAATATGAGAATTAGTCGTCTTATAAAAAAGTATGATAGATTTATGCAGGGAAAAGACGGAAGATCTTTAGATGAAACTATTGCAGCAAGTATTGAAAAGGTTGAAGAGCTTACAATGCTTCACAATAAGACACAGTTAGAATTCTATTCAGCTACTAATGAATTAAAATCTACTTTTTCAAAAATGGGGATTGTAAAGTATAATGCATTTAAAGAAATGGGCGGAAATCTTAGTTTTGCACTTGCATTATTAAATAATAAGAATAGCGGATTTATAATTAATTCTATGCATGGAAGGGAAAGTTGTTATACATATATAAAAGAAATTGTTAATGGAGAGTCATATGCCGCATTGGGCGAAGAAGAGAAAGAAGCACTTGAAAAGGCAATGAATGATCAATAGATTATCCAAGTGCAATATCAAGAATCATCATTAATACAAAACCTATTGCAAGGCCTATTGTGCTAATATTGCTATGTTCCCCGGATTGTGATTCGGGGATTAATTCTTCGACAACTACATATATCATGGCACCTGCAGCAAAAGAAAGAATATAAGGAAGAACAGGCGTAATATGTGAGGTAAGCAATATAGTAATAAAGGCACCGGCCGGTTCTACAATTCCGGATAATATACCATATAAGAAAGCTTTTGGTTTTGAGATTCCTGTAGTAATAAGTGGCATAGAAATAATAGCACCTTCGGGAATGTTTTGAATGGCAATACCTATAGCAAGTGCAAAGGCACCGGCAACAGTTATAGACGTGTTGCCACTTATCATACCGGCAAATACAACACCGACAGCCATTCCTTCGGGAATATTGTGTAAGGTTACTGCCAAAATAAGCATAATTGATTTTTCTAGTTTGGCATGTCTGCCTTCCGGTTTTTCTGAGTTTATATGGAGATGTGGAATGATTGTATCAAGAATAAGAAGAAATCCCATGCCAAGTAGGAAACCTGCAGAAGCAGGTATCCATGGAATGAGATTATTTGCTGTGGACATATCAATTGCAGGAATTAAAAGAGACCATACAGAAGCAGCAATCATTACTCCTGACGCAAAACCAAGAAGAGCCTTTTGTAACAAAGGGCTCATTTCTTTTTTTAAAAAAAAGACCATGGATGCACCTAATGAAGTTCCAACAAATGGTATAAATATACCTATGATAATTTTTATTAAATTATTCATTATTTTTCTCCATATTTTTGACTGGAAGCTACATGATTTTTTATTGCTTCAAAGGACTTATCACTTATATAATGCTCAATTTTGCATGCATCATCAGTTGCGGTTTCTTTATCAACTCCAAGATGCATTAAAAATTCAGATAAAAGGGTATGTCTTTCGTACATTTTTTTGGCAATTCTTTGCCCCTCGTCTGTCAGGCGTATAAAACCATTAGAATCCACCGTAATAAAACCACCATTTTTTAGAAGACCTACAGCACGACTTACGCTTGGTTTAGAAAAACCCATATATTCACTTACATCAATAGAACGAACAGCAGAATTTTTTGATGATAAGATGAATATAGTTTCTAAATACATCTCACCTGACTCCTGGATATGCATAAATAGTCTCCTTCCATATTTAGTAGCCATATGATAGCATAAAAGCATATAAAAAACAAGTTATGTAATAATATTAAAAGTATCCCGTACAAACTTTATTCTATATAAAATATTAAAAAGTATAAAAGAACATATAATACCGACTAAGCCTTGAATTCCATTTCCAATAATATCTATTGAGGCAACAGCAAATCCATATAATAATACTTCAAAAATGAAATAACCTAAAACCATAATTATTTCTGCAATAAAGGCATAAACAATTAGTAAAAGATTGTTTTTTAAACGGGTAGTTTTTTTACACAATAACCCAACGGCCACAGCCATCAGCGCTTTAATTATAAGAGTTGCAGGTGCATAAATTGCATAACCAAGAAAAATATCAGATAACATTGCACCTATGCCGGCAGCAATGGCACCATATATAGGACCTAAAAAGATTGCAGATAATATAACAAAACAATCGCCAAGATTGCCATATCCGTTTCCAGGTAAAGGAATAGATATTAATGTAGCTACACATGTAAGTGCTGCAAAAAGAGCGGTAAATACAATAATTTTTGACAGTTGACTGTTTTCTTTCATAATATTCCTCCAGTAATAATAAATTAGATGTTAAACATATTCTTGCATATTATACATCCGGTCTGTGTTTTAAATATGCTATTATAAGTTTTTGTAATTGTATCTTTTGGTAAAGAATCTTCATACATATTTACAAGAAAGTCTGCTTCGACAAGAATCTGATAATCAAGGCCATTAATGTTATTATATGTATGATGATTTGCAATTAAGAAGCATACCCTGTTAATTATGGGAGCTGAAAAATTAAGAGATGAGAGTAGCTTTTTTGCAACAGGAGGACCTTCCTGTTCCTGTAATCTACCACTGCAGTTACCAAATTTTTCTTCAGCAGGCTTAATACCGATATCGTGAACTATAGCAGCAATTTCCAAAATCTCTAATTCAATACCGGAAAGACCTTCAAGAATTCCGATAAGGCGTGCATAACTGTGCACCTTTGTAAAATGTTGGATTCGTTTTGGATCACCATCATAATATTTTATCATTTCTAAAAAAAGTTCTTCCATAGAGGTTCTCCTAAAATTAAAAACCTGACAGTAGGCAACTGCGTCTGCCAGGTTTTTAATAAATTAATAAATGTTATGATATAATATATTATTCGTAATCTACAATATCAATCCATTTCTTTAAAAGTTCAGCTTCATTTTCAAAATGTTTACTTAAACGTGCAGCTGATACAATTGGAAGCCATTGTTGTACATAATGTTTAGAAGTGCCACTCTTTTTACAGAATTTGTCCATATAAAGGTCAGCAATATCAGGCTTATATAAGCACAGCCATAAATAAGTTCTGGCAACATCTGCACTGGCATTTCCCTGAGTTGCATGATTCCAGTCTAAAATATAAGGAACACC
>JBJEMK010000139.1:0-9044 GCA_051879635.1 Eubacterium sp. | reverse complement strand
CA
Organism: Eubacterium sp.; assembly: GCA_051879635.1. Taxonomy (GTDB): domain Bacteria; phylum Bacillota; class Clostridia; order Lachnospirales; family Lachnospiraceae; genus JBJEMK01. The sequence goes on along the minus strand of JBJEMK010000139.1, from coordinate 9,042 downwards.
TATCCTCTTTTGTAGGATTGGTATCATCAAATCTTAAATTAAATTTGCCATTATATTCCTTTGCCAGTCCGTAGTTTAATAATATAGATTTAGCATGTCCTATATGAAGATATCCGTTAGGCTCAGGTGGAAATCTGGTCATCACGTGATCGTAACAGCCTTCCTCTAAATCTTTTTCAATAATCTGTTCAATAAAATTTTTTGATACAGTTTCGTTTTCCATGATGTCCTCCATTAATATAATGGAACTGCTTTTTATCCATTATTTTATTTGTTAAGTAATAATTTATTATACAATATCGTGTATTCATTTTCAACTACACAAAATCAAAAGAGAGAACCATCCCTTGGGAAAGTCCTCTCTTTATTTATAACATACTAACTATATTTTACCATTAATCTACTATATACACATCACAATATCTCACGCCCCAATTAAGTGCTTCCTGATGTGATGCAAAATATATATCAATTCTATTACCACTTATTGCTCCGCCTCTGTCTTCTACGACATATGTATTTCCATTGATACTAACCCGTGTACCAAATGGTAATACAGATGTATCGGCTGCTATTGTTCTTCCTGGAGTAGCTTTAGTTCCTGAAGCTGTAATACCATTACTATTGCCGCAGCAAGATGAACATCCACAATATGCTGTAATTTTAAATGTTCCCAGATAACCATCGTCTGAATCTGATTCTTCTGTTGTTTTCTCTGTTTTATTTTTTTTAGTTTTTTTCTTAGTTGTTTTTTCTGTTTCAGTTGTTGTCTCTGTCGTGGCTTCTGTTTCTTTTATTACTACAGTTGTAGTTTCTGTTTCAACCTCGATAGTAGTTTCTTCTGTTGAAGTTTCTGTAGACGTATCTTTCTTTTTCGTCTTTTTAGAGTTTTTTGTTGTTTCTTCTTTAGTAGTTTCTTCTGTTGTCTCTTCCTGTGAAGTGCTTTCTGTTTCATCAAGTATGCTTTCAATATCATTAAAATCAAAAACATTCTCTCTCAAAACGCTCTTCTCAAGAGCCTCTTTTTCAACAACTTCATCTTCCGTTGACACATCAGCGTAAGTTACTGTGTGAAAATTTGCAGATGCTGCAATCATTACTAATGAAAGCGACATACTGGCAAATACGGGTATGAACTTGTATTTATTCATTTCTAAATTCTCCTTTGCCATACTGGTAAGTTTTAGTATGCTGTAGAAGAATATAACAGAATTATTACACCTTGTCAAGTAATTATTACAAAAATATTACATTTTGAAATATTTGCGTTATTTTTATATAATTTTTCATTCACACTTTTACAATATACTTATCTGCCATTGGATAAGCACATTTCTAAACTAGTTATAAACAAACTCGTAAAATAAGATGCTTATATTGAAAATTTATAAAAAAATAAAGCTTTCGGCCGGATTCGAACCGGCGACCCACGCATTACGAATGCGTTGCTCTACCAACTGAGCCACGAAAGCATATAACTAAAAGATTATTTATTTTATGACTTATTATAATTTACTATATGAGTTTTAAAAAGTCAACAAGGTATTTCCCCTTTCATATTATATAATATGGAAGTTTGGGAGGTAGTTATGGAGCCCCTTTTGGAATTAAAAAATATTTCATATTCATATAACACTTTAGAGGGAGAAACCAATGCCCTTTTTGATATCAATCTAACCGTATACAATGGTGAATTTATTTCCATAGTAGGTCCCAGCGGCTGTGGCAAATCAACGCTTCTATCTATTATTGCCGGACTGCTTTCTCCTACTGTTGGAACAATAAATATTAATAATGCCAATATAGGTTATATGTTACAACATGACCATCTGTTTGAATGGCGTAATATTTATAAGAATGTTACCCTCGGTCTTGAAATCCAGCATAAAATGGACAAGGTACACAAAGAGCGTATTGATAATATGCTGCAGGTGTATGGACTTAATGATTTTAAATTCTGCAAGCCCTCACAACTTTCGGGTGGCATGAGACAACGTGCTGCATTAATTCGTACCCTTGCACTTGACCCTGACCTTCTGCTTTTGGATGAACCATTTTCTGCATTAGATTATCAAACACGCCTTACTGTTTGTGACGATATCAGTTCTATAATAAAGAAAGAAGGCAAAACTGCTATTTTAGTAACACATGATTTATCCGAAGCTATATCCACGGGAGACCGGGTTATTGTACTGACCAGCCGCCCTGCTACTATCCGTTCTGATATACCAATTATTTTAAGCATTGATAACCGTACTCCTTTCACTTCCAGAAATGCACCTGAATTCAAAACTTATTTTAATTTAATATGGAAGGAGCTGACAATGGATGGATAAAATGTCCCTGACTCAGCAGGAGTTTTTGCGGGCATATAAAAGGCACAAATTAAGTGTGAATTTTTTCAGAGTCTTTATACTATTGATTTTTTTTGGAGCATGGGAAATATGTTCACATTATGGAATAATTAACTCTTTTATATTCAGCAGTCCTTCAAGAATAGTCAAAAGTTTTATATCTCTTACTAATGATGGTGAAATTTTTGTTCATATTGGCGTTACTGTATCAGAAACCCTGATATGCTTTGCTCTCGTCATGATATTGGGAATTATACTGGCAGTTATTTTATGGCGCAGCAAAAAGTTATCAGATATACTTGAACCATATCTTGTCGTACTAAATAGTCTTCCAAAGACGGCGCTTGCTCCGGTTCTTATCGTATGGCTGGGCAATAACATAAAAACAATAATTGTTGCCGCTGTTTCTGTATGTGTTTTTGGAACAATCATAAGTATATATTCAGGTTTTCAAAATGTTGAAACTGAGAAAATCAAGCTTATATATACACTTGGTGGTACACAAAATGACGCATTAAAAAAAGTCATAGTTCCAAGTACTGTTCCTACAATCATAAGTGCAATGAAGGTAAACATAGGCCTTTCGCTTGTCGGAGTAATAATCGGTGAATTTCTAGCCGCAACAAAAGGACTTGGATATCTTATAATATACGGTAGTCAGGTTTTTAAATTAGACTGGGTATTGTTGAGTATCATGATTCTTTGTATTTTGGCCATTATATTATATGGTGCCATAAATTTGCTTGAAAAGAAATGTGTCGGAAACTGGTAAATGTGATATAATTATATATATCTGTTTTTTAGAGGTACAATATGATTTCACTTAAAGTAAATAATATTAAAAGTTTTATGTCAGATTTATTACGTTCTGAAACATTTGATAAATTTCTTGTTTCAGAAATTTCTATTTCAACTTTTAATACATTTTATATTAATGGCAGCATTAACAAAAATTACTTTTCTGATGAAAGCAATGAAAGAAATCAGAATTTTTCAGTATGGAGTATGTTAAAACCAATATGTTATGAACTAATAAAAGGTAACCGTACCCCTCTTCAGATGAAAATTATATTCTTATTATCATCTGAAATGACTGACAATATAATTGAAAAATCCAAAACAACTTTAACATCTGAACAAGTAAACAGTTTGTGCATGATTTTTAAATTTGAAGATGGAATTCTTAACTGTATCACAGGAACAAATCTAAAAATTTTTACAATGGATAAGTCACTCGAAAAATTTTGGGATGATTATATCAAATCTTTTCTTATTAAGAAGTATGACGCCGTAGAACAATAAAGCAAATATTATTAGCACTCATTTTAAGTGAGTGCTAATTTTTTGTTGACTTTTATGTTTAATGGTAATAAAATGTATTTTACAACAGACTTCTAAGTCTAATATTTATTATAAGGAGATGACAAATATGGCAAATAAACATGGAAATCTTTCTATCAACAGTGATAACATTTTTCCTATAATCAAAAAATGGCTCTATTCTGATCATGACATTTTTTTAAGAGAGCTGGTATCTAATGGTTGTGACGCTGTCACAAAATTAAAGAAGCTTGCACTTATGGGAGAGTATACTATAGGTGATGATGAATCCTTTATGGTAAATGTTATTCCTGATTCTGAAGCTAAAACCATTAAATTTATAGATAATGGTATTGGTATGACTGCCGAAGAAGTTGAGGAATACATTAATCAAATTGCATTTTCCGGTGCTGAAGCATTTTTGGAGCAATACAAAGACAAAACCACAGATGACCAGATTATTGGTCATTTCGGACTTGGCTTTTATTCTGCTTTTATGGTTGCAGATAAAGTTGAAATTGATACTCTTTCATATAAAGATGGTGCAAAAGCAGTACGCTGGGAATGTGACGGTGGTGTTGAGTTTACTATGTCAGATTCTGATCGCAGTGAGCATGGAACTGAAATAACTTTATATTTAAATGAAGACTGTTATGAATTTTCAAATGAGTTCAGAGTCAGAGAGGTTTTAGAAAAATATTGTTCATTTATGCCCGTTGAAATATATGTTGAAACTCCCCTTGTTCAAAAGGAAGAGTCTGATAAGCAGAATGATACAGAGGATTCTAAAGAAAATAAGGAGTCAGAAGAAAAACCTGTTCCTATTAATACTACCACTCCACTCTGGGCTAAGCATCCTAATGAATGCACGGAGGAAGAATATAAAGAATTTTACCATAAAACATTTAAAGATTATAGAGAGCCACTGTTCTGGATTCACCTTAATATGGATTATCCATTCAATTTAAAGGGTATCCTTTATTTTCCAAAAATAAATATGGAATATGAATCAATTAATGGCGTTATCAAACTATACAACAATCAGGTATTTATTGCTGATAATATCAAAGAAGTAATTCCTGAATTTTTAATGCTTCTTAAAGGTGCCATAGACTGTCCTGATTTACCGCTCAATGTATCAAGAAGTGCGCTTCAAAATGATGGTTTTGTAAATAAAATTTCTGACTATATAACTAAGAAGGTGGCAGACAAGCTTAGTGGAATGTGCAAGACAGACCGTGAAAATTATGAAAAATACTGGGATGACATTAATCCATTTATTAAGTTCGGATGTCTTAATGATGAGAAATTCCGTGAAAAGATGCGTGATTATATATTATTTAAAAACCTTGAAGGGAAATATATTACTCTTCCTGACTGTCTTAAAGAAAATGAAGATAAATCTGACAAAACAATTTATTATGTTACAGATGAATTACAGCAGAGTCAGTACATTAATATGTTTAAAGAATCCGGTCTTGATGCAGTAATCCTCCCACATCCTATTGACCAGCCATTCATTTCTCAGCTGGAACAGGCAAATGAAAATATAAAATTTGCACGTATCGATGCAGGCGTAACAGATTCATTTAAAGAGGAAAATGTTGATGAAAAAGAAATGGATGAACAGTATAAACCTCTAATTGATACATTCAAAAAGATAATAGGAAACGAAGATTTATATGTAATCGTTGAAAAATTAAAGAATGAAAATATATCCTCAATGATTACTCTTCCGGAGGAAAACCGTCGTATGCAGGATATGATGAAGGCATATGGAGTTCCTAATATGAACAGTTCTATGTATACTGCCGACGAAACACTTGTGCTCAATGCTAATAATTCACTTGTCAAATATATATTTGATAACCCTGAATCAGAAAATGTTCCTATGATTTGTGAACAGCTTTATGACCTTGCAAGAATTGCACACAGACCATTAACTTCTGATGAAATGACAAATTTTATAGCCCGCAGCAACACTATATTAAGCCTGCTTGCAAAATAATTATGTTACCCTTCCTTGAACAATATATTATAAAATGTTATACTTTATAAAATAAATACAGTTTACGAAATGAGGAAATTATTATGAAATTATGGGGCGGACGTTTCACTAAGGAAACCAATCAGCTTGTTCACAATTTTAATGCATCTATATCCTTTGACCAGAAATTTTACAAGCAGGATATCGAGGGAAGTATTGCACATGTTACTATGCTGGCAAAACAACACATTATTACTGATGCAGAAAGAGACACAATAATAAATGGTTTAAAAGGCATTTTAAATGATTTAGAAAATGGCAGTCTTGAGATAACACCTGAGCATGAGGATATCCATTCATTTGTAGAAGCTAACCTTATTGAGCGTATAGGTGATGCCGGCAAAAAGCTTCATACAGGCAGAAGCCGAAACGACCAGGTAGCTTTAGATATGAAGCTTTATACCAGAGATGAACTTCTTGAAACAGATAGTTTATTAAAACATTTATTAGAAGTTATTTTAAATATAATGGAACAAAATCTTGAAACCTATATGCCAGGATTTACTCATTTACAAAAAGCCCAGCCAACAACTGTTGCTCATTATTTTGGTGCATATTATGAAATGTTCCGTCGTGACCGTAGCCGTCTGGCAGACATTTATGAACGGATGAATTACTGCCCTCTTGGCTCAGGTGCCATGGCCGGAACTACATATCCGCTTGACCGTGAGTACACTGCCCAATTGCTGGGATTTAATGGCCCTACACTTAACAGTATGGACTCTGTTGCTGACAGAGATTATTTGATTGAATTTCTTGATGCCTTATCAATTATAATGATGCATCTGAGTCGTTTTTGTGAGGAAATTATCATTTGGAATTCTAATGAATATCGCTTTATAGAGCTTGATGATTCATACAGTACCGGAAGCAGTATAATGCCACAGAAAAAAAATCCTGACATTGCAGAACTCGTGCGTGGTAAGACAGGCCGTGTATATGGTGCATTAATGTCACTTCTTACTACAATGAAAGGTCTTCCTCTTGCATATAACAAAGATATGCAGGAAGACAAAGAACTGGCATTTGACGCTATGGATACTGTAAAAGGATGTATTGCATTATTTACAGGTATGATTGACACTATGAAATTCAACAAAAACACTATGGAGCAAAGCGCAAAAGGCGGATTTACCAACGCAACTGATGCTGCTGATTACCTTGTAGGAAAAGGTGTTCCTTTCAGAGATGCTCATGGCATAGTCGGACAACTTGTACTCTTCTGCATCAACAAGGATATCTCTCTTGATGAGATGACCCTTGATGAATTTAAGGCAATAAGCCCTGTATTTGAAAATGACATTTATGATGCTATCAGTCTTAAAACATGTGTAGAAAAACGTCTTACTATTGGTGCACCTGGAAAAGACGCAATGAAAAAAATTATTGAAATTTATAAAAAAGAATCTTAATAAAGCTGTACCTGTTTAAACAACAAATAACTGCCATAGTTTTCTATGGCAGTTATTAATTTAATTTTTTCAATTAATCATTTTTAATATGCACATCTAACTGATTAAAGGCTATTTCTATTCCTGCCTTTTCAAATTCCGTCTTTATCTGTTCATTTAGTTCAAAGACAGCAGACCAGTAATCTTCTGTTTTTACCCATGCACGAAGTTCCATATCTACTGTACTATCTGCAAGACTTGTAACTATTGTCTGTACTTCTTCATCCTGCAAAACATACTCACTATTGGATGCTATATCTTGCATTACCTTTTTTGCTTTAATGATATCATCTTTATAATTAACACCTACTTTTATTCTGGTACGCCTTTTTTCCATTGCTGTAGCATTTACTAAAACACTATCAGATAGAGTTCCGTTTGGTATCTTAATGACCTGATTATCAACTGTCACAAGCGTTGTATAAAAAACATCTATATTTAAAACTGTACCTTCATTGCCCTGACTGATAATATAATCACCTATTGTAAATGGTTTCATAATAAGTATAAGAACCCCACCGGCAAAATTAGAAAGACTTCCCTGTAATGCCAAACCAATAGTAAGTCCTGCGGAACCCAGTACCGCAATAAATGAAGTTGTTTTTATCCCAACCTTATCGCAAATAATAATTATAAGAATCAAATACAAACCTATTTTTATAAGTGATTCCAAAAACTTACTGACTGACTCCTCAATTGAAGATTTTTGAAATATTTTTTTTGTCATTTTAAGAAGCATTGAAATTATTGCCCTGCCTACAAATAAAATAACAAGCGCAATTAAAACATTAATTCCAAAATCAATTATTTTTTCTATATATCCATCCAAAATCTGCATTTGATGCGAAGTACTTGTTAAGACTAAAAACATTACTTATCACCTGTTTCTTTATTTTTTGTTCATATTGGTTTTAGATTTTTTTCTCTTTATAGGTATAATATCTCCGGCATATTTAAAAACTGACATTCCAAGTGCAGGAACTTTTATCCGTATAGAGTTGTCTCTGTAATCACACTCATCAGATTTAGAATTTTTAACTCTAGGATTAACAAATCCGCTTCCACCATATTTAGTATTATCACTGTTAAATATCTCTTTATACCTTCCTGCTTTAGGAACTCCTATTTTATAATTACTTCTTTCTATTGTATCAAAGTTGCATATAACTATAATTGTATCTTCTTCTCTTGTTGTTTTTCGTGCAAACACAACAATACTCTCATTCGCTGAAATATTGTTAATCCATTCAAATCCATCTGAATCATCATCTAATTCATATAATGCCGGCTCTGATTTGTAAAGCTCATTTAAATCCCTGACATAATTTGAAACCTGCCTGTTTTCCTCATTCTCCAGCAGATACCAGTCAATCTCTCTTTCCTCCCACCATTCATTGTACATTGCAAACTCCTGTCCCATAAATAGCAGCTTCTTGCCCGGATGAACCATCTGATATCCATATGCCAGTCGCAGATTTGCATATTTACATTCCACTGTATTACCAGGCATTTTCCCAAACAATGACTTCTTACCATGCACAACTTCATCATGTGAAAATACCAATATAAACCTCTCACTATAAGCATATATCATACTAAAAGTCAGTTCCCCATAATGATGATGCCTGAAATAAGGATCGCACTGCATATATCTCAAAAAATCATTCATCCATCCCATATTCCATTTAAAATCAAAACCAAGTCCGTTTTCTCTTACATTTCCTGTAACTTTTGGCCATGCAGTAGATTCCTCCGCAATAATCATTGCCCCATCATTTCTTTTCTTAAATACAGAATTAAGATGTTTAAAAAATTCTATTGCTTCCAGATTTTCATTGCCGCCATATATATTTGGAATCCATTCACCGTC
>JBJEMK010000138.1:0-9046 GCA_051879635.1 Eubacterium sp. | reverse complement strand
GGCTCCTATACAATGCAGTTCACCTCTTGCCAGCATTGGCTTAAGCATATTTCCGGCATCTATTGAACCCTCACTGTTTCCCGCACCTACAATTGTATGAAGTTCATCAATAAAAAGAATTATCTGTCCTTCACTCTTTTTCACTTCTTCTAAAACTGCTTTCAGACGTTCTTCAAATTCACCCCTGTACTTAGCTCCTGCAACTAAAGAGCCCATATCCAGTGCAAATATCGTTTTATTTTTTAATCCTTCCGGAACATCTCCTCTTACGATTCGCTGTGCCAGCCCCTCCACTGCTGCTGTCTTACCAACACCCGGTTCACCTATAAGAACAGGATTGTTCTTCGTCTTTCGGGAAAGAATTCTTATTACATTTCTTATTTCAATATCCCTTCCTATTACAGGATCAAGCTTTTGCTCTTTTGCCTTTTTTACCAAATCCTGACCATACTTCTCAAGGGTATCATAAATAGCCTCAGGATTATCGGATGTAATGTTACTGTTACCTCTTATCTCAGACAATACCTTTAAAAATCTCTCGCGTGTGATTCCATATTCAGCAAACAGTTTCTTGACCTCTTTACCGGGATTCTTTAACATAGACAGGAAAAGATGTTCAACTGATACATACTCATCTCCCATCATCTTTGCCTCATCCTCTGCATTAAGCAAAGTTTTATTAAGGGTCTGCCCTATATACGCCTGTCCTCCCTGAACCTTAACTCTTGCATTTATATATTCTTCAACACGTTTAACGAAATGCTCCTTGTTGATATCCATCCTCTCGATGAGTTTCAAAAGAAGACTATCATCCAATGTTAAAAGACTATAAATCAAATGTTCCTGTTCAATCTCCTGATTGCCATAATCTGATGCAATCTTTTCACATTGCTGCAATGCTTTTATCGCTTGTTGTGTAAATCTGCTGATATTCATAAAATTGCCTCCTTCAATTTTATTAGAGAAATAGTTTCTCTTTCATAAAATTGTTATAACGCAAAAATTAGCACTCGTCAAGTGTGAGTGCTAACAATTTTATGTTTTTTTAATGAACTTTCTGTTATATGTTAATAATTTATCTTACATTACACCAAGATGTTCCAGCAATATCTTTACTCCTATCAAAATTAAAATAATACCTCCGGCGATTTCAGCCCTTGATTTGTATTTTGAGCCAAAAATATTACCAACTACTACTCCTATTATTGACAATACAAATGTTGTTATGCCTATAATTGCAACAGACATACCTATTCCCAGTTTAAGTCCGTCTCCTACTGATGCAAATGCTATGCCAACTGCAAGAGCATCTATACTGGTCGCTATAGCCATCAATATTAATTCTTTAATATCTAAAGAATCCTCTTCAACAATTTCATCCTCATCCCCGCCAATAAGAGTCTCCCTTATCATATTACCACCTATAAATACTAACAGTCCAAACGCAACCCAATGGTCAAAACTTTCTATATACTTTTGAAACTGCATTCCCAGCAGCCATCCTATTAATGGCATTCCCGCCTGGAATCCTCCAAAAAACAGTGCAATGACACCACAATGTTTTATATTAATTGTCTTCATATTAAGACCTTTACATATTGAAACTGCAAAGGCATCCATTGATAAACCTATTCCTATTAATAGTACATCTAAAAAACCCATGTTAATTTCCTAACCCATATATTCTTTAAGCACTGTATATAACATCTGCATCTCTTCATCAGTACCTATTGTTATTCTCAAAAAATTATTTATTCTTGGAAGATTAAAATACCTGACATATATATTTCTTGTTTTTAAATATTCAAATATATCCTTTGCACTATAATCCGCATGTGTAACAAATAAAAAATTTGTGCTGGAATCCGTAAATGAAAATCCCAGTTCTGATAACTGCTTTTTAGCATTTTCTCTTGTGATAATAATTTTTTGTACAATTTCTTTAAAGTAATCATCGGCTTTTACTGACTCTACACCAATATAAATTGACGGCTGATTCATTGTATATGAATTATAAGAATATTTCACCGCCTTTATTGCACTAATTAATTCTTCATTTCCTATTGCAAATCCTATACGCATTCCTGCCATCGCCCTTGACTTTGAAAATGTTCTTACAACAAGAAGATTTTCATATTTGTCTATAAGTTCTAATGCAGAAATACCACCGAAATCTATATATGCTTCATCAATAATCACTATAACATCCTGATTATGTTTTATAATATCCTCTAATTTGTCCAGTGATTCATACACACCTGTAGGCGCATTGGGATTCGCTATAACAACCCCGCCATTATCACAATAATAATCACCTGCATTTATGTGCCATGTATCATCAAGCTGTTTTGTGGCATATGGAATTTTAAACAAATCTGCCCATACATCATAAAAAGAATATGTAATATCCGGAAAAATTATAGGCTTGTCTGAATTGAAAAAAGTCATAAATGCCATTGCCAGAACATCATCTGAACCTACTCCAACAAAAACCTGAGAAGGAGAAACATTATAGTAGTCTGCCAACTCATCAACTAACAGTGTTGCTTCAGGGTCAGGATATAGTTTTAAAGAATCTGCATTAAATTGTTCTAAAGCTTTTTCAACCTCAGGCGCCGGTGGATATGGTGATTCATTTGTATTTAACTTTATAACTTTATTTTTAGGCTGTTCTCCCGGAACATATGGAATAACTCTCCGGATATTCTTTTCCCATTGTTTCATTAGTGACCTCTTATTTCATTCTGTAAAATTTTGCAACTTCCTCAAATTTTGGAAGTGAATTCTTTATTGTTTCATATGATACACAATAAGCAATCCTTACATATCCGGCACATCCAAAAGATGATCCCGGCACAATAAGAATATTATGTTTTTTACATTCTTTTACAAATTCCATTTCATCTGATACCGGAGATTTTACAAAAAGATAAAATGCTCCCTCCGGTTTGATACATTCAAACCCCATATCATTCAGACTGCTATATAGCAATTCCCTGTTTCTATTATAGTATGAAACATCTGTTTTACAATCAAGACATTTTGCAATTACACGCTGAAATAACGATGGTGCATTAACATATCCCAAAATCCTTGTAGCAACTCCTGCTGCAGCTATAACATTCTCTGCATCATCTACTTCATCAGGAATTACCAGATAGCCTATACGTTCTCCCGGTAATGATAACGATTTACTAAATGAATAACCAACTATCGTATTGGCATAATATTTGGTAAGATATGGAACTTCTACTCCATCATAGGCAAGTTCCCTATATGGTTCATCAGAAATGAGAAAAATACTCGTTCCAAATTCTTTTTGCTTAGATTCCATAATTCCTGCAAGCCTCTTAATTGTATCCTCAGAGTACACAACACCCGTTGGATTATTAGGCGTATTAACAATAACAGCCTTTGTCCTATTAGTTATCTTCTGCTCAAATTCCTCTAAATTAGGCTGAAATGTTTCCGTATTAGGAGAAACTACTACTAACTTTCCGTCATAGTTTCCTGTATACGATTTGTATTCTCCAAAAAAAGGTGCAAAAGTAATAACTTCATCACCCGGATTAAGTAATGTCTTAAATACAACATTCAAGCCACCTGCTGCACCTACTGTCATTACAATATTATTTTGTGAAAAATTTGTCTGAAACTTTTTATTAAGTGAATCAGCAATTGCATCTCTTACATCTTCATAGCCTGAGTTACTCATATATCCATGTACAAATGTTGATTCTTCCGTATCTAATATATCTTTAACAGCCTGCTCAACTTCCTTTGGCGCAGGGACATTAGGATTACCCAGACTAAAATCATATACATTTTCAGGGCCGTATATAGCTGCCAGTCTGTTTCCTTCTTCAAACATTGCTCTTATAACTGAGCTGTTAGCAACATAACCTTGCATTTTCTCTGAAATTACCATATTATTTCCTCTTTTCTTTATAGCATAATGTTTATTATAGCGTTTATGAATTATATTCGCAAGTCATCTATAACTCTAACAAATATCGTTCCCAAAGCAGCTCCCAGCGTGTCAATCAAAACATCTACAAATCCCGGTCCTCTTCCCGGTATAAATATTTGATGAAATTCATCTGTTACTGCATATAGCATCGATAAGATTATCACTAATAATACAACTTTGTATTTGCTTACATATAATATTCTATCAAATGTATATAAAAATCCATAGAGTATTATAGCTAATACTGCATATTCTGTAAGATGTGCAAGTTTTCTGATTATTATGGTGATTACCTCGGTTATATGCTGTTGTTCTGACGGTGGGCATTTATCAATATCCTGTTTTATAACATGTACTACTACATTTACAATCCTTGAACTACTTTGCCTGGAGGAATCTCCTGTTTGCGAAGAAAAGCAGAAAATTACCCCCATCCATACAACCAACAATACTCCAAGTAAAATTCTCTTTGTTTTCTTCATTTTAATCCTCTATTATGTTTTTGCATAATATAAAACTTCAGTAAAATTTCTTATATCAAATGGGGCAGTATAAACTGCCCCTGATATAACCATTCTAAATTAATCAATTACATGTCCTTTTTGTTTTAGAACATCTATAACATAATCAACACTTTCTTCGCAAATCTCGTCTGTTTTTGCTTCAACCATTACTCGTATAACAGGTTCTGTACCACTTTCACGTACCAGAATTCTGCCATCATCACCTAACTGATGTTCTATTTTGGAAACTGCTTCTTGTACATCCGGGTCATTTTGTGCTTTGGATTTATCAATTACTTTTACGTTTTTAAGAACCTGTGGATATATAGTTACAGGACTTGCAAGCTCTGACATAGTTTTCTTGCTTGCAAGCATTACTTCCATCATTTTTATTGATGTAAGAATTCCATCTCCTGTGGTTGCATATTTACTGAAAATAATATGTCCTGATTGTTCTCCTCCCAGACGATGTCCATTAGTACTCATACATTCGTAAACATATTTATCGCCAACAGCAGTTTTTTCATACTCTATTCCTGCTTTATCAAAAGCCTTATATAATCCCAGATTGGACATTACTGTAGTAACAACTGTATTATTAAGCAATTTACCTCTCTGCTTCATATAAACACTGTAAATATATAGTATAAGATCTCCTGTAATTATATTGCCTTTTTCATCTACACACAGACATCTGTCTGCATCACCATCATATGCAAAACCAATGTCCAGTCCATTATCCCTGACATATTGCTGTAAAACCTCTATATGCGTCGAACCGCAATTATTATTAATGTTAGTTCCATTTGGTGTATTGTTTATTACATATGTATCCGCACCAAGCGCATCAAATATATTTTTTGCCACTGAAGAAGCACTTCCGTTAGAGCAGTCAAGTCCTACTTTTACCCCTTTATAAGAACGTGTTGCCAAAGATATGAGATATCCCATATAACGATTACGTCCTGCTGAATGGTCAACTGTTTTACCTATTTTATCGCCTGTAGCATATGGTATTTCTCCAACTTCTCCATCAAGATAAGCTTCAACCTTTTCAATAATTGACTCCTGCATTTTTTCGCCATTACCATTAATAAGCTTAATACCATTATCAAAGTATGGATTATGACTTGCTGAAATCATTATTCCACAATCAAAATCTTCTGTTCTCACAACATACGAAACACTTGGTGTTGTAGTAACATGCAACAGATATGCATCTGCACCTGAAGCAGTAAGCCCTGCTGACAGGGCATCTTCAAACATATAGCTGCTTATACGTGTATCCTTACCAATTACAACATTACATTTATGCCCGTCCTGACCATAGTACCATCCTAAAAAACGTCCAACCTTATATGCCTGTTCAGCATTCAGTGTAACATTCGCTTCACCTCTAAAACCATCCGTTCCAAAATATTTGCCCATAAGTATGCATGTATACCATGCTCTCCTCTCATAATTTTCTTTTTAGATTTGCCTTTAATATTATATATCAGATTTATCTTTTAACAGCCACTTTGCTATATTAAATTATATTATATTATTTATAAGTCTTTTTTACAAGAAGTTATTTGTTGATTTTTATTATGTCGATTCGTGTCGATATTTTTTTTACACAAATTACACTTTTAATGATATAATTATTATCGGAAAAATAAATTATTAAGGGGTGCAATAATGATTCAAGGCAATGTTGATGCATTATTAATTCAAATCAAAGATCTTCAGTCTGAAAATGCTGTATTAAAAGAACAGCTTGATTATCAGACAAAGAAACATGAGCAATGGAAAGGTCTTGCAACAATATTTCATGACACTTTGTGGAAAATGATTGACCAATATGTTATGAAAAATAGCGAAAAAAACAGCCTTCAATAATGAAGACTGTTTTTTTTGCAAATAGAAATATTTTAGCTCTATGAACTAATTTTGCATATTTATTTGTTCTTCTGTTATTAATGGATATCGTATAATTTTATCACCATATAAATTTTCCTTGTGCATATCTACTGCAGTAATTTGATGATTATCATATGTCGTATAATAATAAATTCCTTTATCCACATTACAACAAGAGGTATAAATCGTTATCTCATATTTTCCATCATCCACTTCACAACAACCCCTCTGTTGGTCAACTGAATTAAGAATATGAAAAAACTGACTAACGCTTTCTTTTTCTCCATCACCAGAAATTGAATTCATCTTTGTAAATACCGCTCTTATAAATCTGGATTGTGAGGATAAATCTCCAGGGAGTCCTATTGCCCCCATTCCACGACTATATTCTTTTAAATTTAATTGTTTTGCAAAATTATTTCCAGGTGTTTTTGTTGATAAGTTGATATAGTTATTTAATGCAAACATTTGGATATCAAACGTTGGATTATTTGTTAAAACTCCTACCGGGTTTTCATATATTTTAATTCCTTCTTTTACAGCTTCCACTGTTATTGACTCTTCTCTATCAGAGATAAGCCAGTGCAATTGCGCTAATGGTAACCTGTCATTAAATGGTATATTCAATAAATTTACTTTTTCAACTAAACTGCGTGCTTCTTTTACTGTAGCACATTGACTAAGAATCCAGGGTATAAATTCAAACTGTGTAATATTATCCTTTTCTTTTATTTTTTCTTTATAGTACGCATTGCCAACGAAATTTAATCCGGCAATTCCTAATCCCTTTTCATTTATTGCATCATAATATAATGGATAGTCTTCTACAACACATGCCATACCAATTATTGCATAATGAACATTTATATTTTCTTTTTCTATAAAACAAAAAGGATAGTTTCGTGGGGTTATTGTAATCTCATCTCCATAAGAAAATTCATAATCCAATGTACGTCCGAAATAAAAATCTTTTGTTTTATAAGTTGCTGCTGTACACATAATATTTCTCCTTCTGGCGCCTAAATAATACAACAAGAACAACGGGTATAAAAATATAATTTTTATATATTATTCCTTATATTAAAAATAATACTCCTACTTTTTTTCTATGCATTCTATTTTTTTGTTTTGTATTATAACTTCTTTATTACATATATCTAAAGCTGCCTGTTTATGTGTAATTATTATACAGGTCTTGCCACTCAATTCCATAATTCTTTGCAATACCTGTTTTTCAGTCATCTCATCAAGTGCACTTGTAGCCTCATCCAGAAGAATTATTGGTGCATTGCTCAAAACTGCTCTTGCAATTGCCAGTCTCTGTATTTGTCCTTCGGATAATCCCAGCCCCTTTTCACCTATCACCGTATCCAGACCATATGGCAGTTCTTTTACAAATTCATCTGCACAGCTTACATACAATGCTTTATTAATATCTGACTTTTCCGCTTTTA
Source organism: Eubacterium sp. (assembly GCA_051879635.1). Classification (GTDB taxonomy): domain Bacteria; phylum Bacillota; class Clostridia; order Lachnospirales; family Lachnospiraceae; genus JBJEMK01. The sequence goes on along the minus strand of JBJEMK010000138.1, from coordinate 1,217 downwards.
GATTAACCATTTTCAAATTATCAATAATAGTTCCGCTAAACAACATATTGCCTTGTGGAACATACGAAAATAATCCTCTTATTTTTTTATCTATTGGAATATTATAGTCATCGCTGCAACAAATACTTATATTTCCATCCGTTGGCTGGAATACACCTAAAAGCATCTTAATAAGCGTGCTTTTTCCAATTCCTGTCCGTCCCCGTATTGCCACAAAATCTCCCTTTGCAATTGTAAGGTCAGCACCTTCAAGTACAACATCCCTATCATAACTGAAAGTTATATTTCTAAAATGAATTTCCTTCATTTCCTTATATAAATCATCTGTATTTATATCTATATCATTTAATGCTACTTCTTCTTTAATTTCTTCTATTTCTATAATTCTTTCAGCACTTGCCAAAACTCCGTAATACTGTGGAATCAGCTTTGTAATATTGGCAAAAGGCGCCTGAACCTGATTTATAAGCTGTAATACTGCTGTAAGTGTTCCGTAAGTAATTGTGTTATTTAACAGATTTATAGAACTCCAAACCAATGAATATAAGTAACCCAGATTATATATAAACCCAAATCCACAATTTGCAAAAATACTTACTGTACGTCTCTTCATCTTGGCATTGTAGTTTATAATCTGCAATTCACCGTTTTTATCATCTGTTTCGTCTTCTATTCCAAAAGTTTTAATTACCAAAAGGCTCTCAATTGCTTCCTGCATAAATGAACGCACAATACCATCTGTGGCCTGTACCTCCTTATGCATCCGCTTTAACATAGTTCTAAAAAAAGTTGTGGAAAACAAAATCATAATACCTGCAACAACTACTATAATAGCAAAGTTTTTATCAAAATATATAAGTAAAGCAAAAGCTCCTATAAACTGAGCTATAAAATAAAATGCTGTTGGTATAATTGATGTAATTCCCTCTGTTACAATTTTTATATCACTCGTAAGCCTGTTCATCAATTCCCCACTATGATATGTATTTATACTTCCATAGTCTTTATATAGTATGGATTTAAACAAAATGGATTTCATATTAATTTCCATTTTTGCCTGAATTCTCACTTCCATACTCTGGCTTAAAAGTCTGCACACAAGTCTACCTAAAATAACTAAGAACATTAATACAGAAAACAATATTAATTCTGTCATATTTCCTCTTACTGCAGCATCTATTACTAACTTGGCAATCCATGCAGAACCAACTGAAATT
>JBJEMK010000137.1:0-2316 GCA_051879635.1 Eubacterium sp. | reverse complement strand
CATATTCACAATAAATTTCTTCATTTTTCTTTCCCCGTCTAATCTAAATATTTAAATTCCACCAAATACAATTTATTAATTTCTAAACTAAAATAACCCCATCAATATAAAAAAACGCCTCAATTAATAAATATCGTACAATATTCCTGTACGTTCATAATATCTTATAGTTGCACTTGTCTTTCCCTTTAATGCTTCTTCTGTCTTAGCATAATTTCCGCAATATACATTTATTCCATCTACACTTAAATCATACTTAAGCCCATTAAAGATATTACCTTTCTTATATGGATGAGAAATCAATGTATAATATGTACAATTAACTCTCTTAGTTACAGGTCCTTCACTCAAGTCCAAATAAATATCCTTTGTCAATATCATGCTTACTATAAATACAACGATTATACCTGCAATACCACCAAATGTTTTAACGTTAGGATTATATTCTGTTTCACTCTTTCTCATCTTAATAATCCATGCAACAATACCCGCTGATATAGCAATACAGGATAATATTGTCAGAACCATGCGATAAATCAACGCAGGTTTACCTTCATTAGGTACTAACATAAATGCTATACCTGCAATAATAATCAGTCCAAATATTATTCCTAGAACTATAACTGTCTGCACTGAAGATTTCATTTTCTTTTTTTCTGTGTCTGCCATTTCTTTTCTACCTCTCTTTTTATTCAGATTAAATTCTTTTCCAGATACAGGATGATAACGTAAAAATCTTACTTTATCTGAAACATTTCCCCTCTGATTCTTCCATTCTGATACCATTTAATATATCTGTTCCATAACCTTCTATTTCTGCTAAGCAAAGTAGTAATAGCACTAACCAATGCTATAAAAAGGATTACTGCCGGTACGCCATACATAAATATGCGAATTTGTTTTAAAGGTTTTACCCATTTCACATGATTATGTTCATCAAGAGCATATATTACATCTCTATCTTCATCCGCTTTATCAATCTTCCCACTAAAGCTTATATATGAACCTGTGTAATCTCTTGACATTATAACAATACTTGTTTCATTAGCTTTTAAAACAGCTCTATAAGAATTTCTGTATAAATTATTCATATATGAAGAAAAAGCCACTGCTATTATCATAGATATAATAACTATTACTGCATTTCTTTTAATCAGACTGTCTGTTGTTCTGTGTGCCTCTCTTAGTCTTAAACAAGTTGCTCCGTCTAAATTAGACTGTGCATACGAAAGGCTCTCCTCTACAATACTTTGTTTACTGTTCATTTCTATTCCTCCAACTATCAAATGTTTGCTTTAATTAATAAATATATCCTACCTTACGGTCGTTTTCATTAATAGTATTATTCCCCATAACAAAAAGCTACTTTTAATGTTAATAAACATTAAAAGTAGCTAATATAAGTATTGAATCAATACTACATCAACTTAGCTGACATATCCCCATCTGCGCCAGCAAAATTTGTCTGAATATCAGATAACTGCTGAGCCAATGCACTGATAAGCTCACTAATATTATTGAAGCTTGGTGCCAAATTATCAAACTGAATGCCATACGCTACAGCTGTATCACCTGACCAATATTCCGGTAAGTTCTTAATGATACTATTCATCCTACTATAACAATCATCAAAAACCTCCAACTGCTCAAGTAACTGTGCTCTTGAATTTTCAATTCCCTCGTAGTCCAATCTTAACTGATCTGCCATTTCTATTCCTCCATAGTTAAAATAATAATATAATTTAAGGATATTAAAACCCTAAATTTTGAATTGTTTTGATTATACCATACTATTTCCTTATTGTGTATATTTTTTCTTATTCTTTTTTTCCTGATTGTCTAATAATCGCCCCTTTTTGCACTTTTAATTTATCTGGTATGAGTGATAACTTGAAAGCCATATGTTCATCCTTTGCTGTAACAACCTGCTGAGGTGAACCATTAGCAAACCTCTCCATTCCAGTTACTGTACTTACTACAGTTGTACTATCAGGATTTACAATAATCACATTAGTTCCCACTGTTACAGTCCCTTGAACATAACCTACCGTCACTATTCCCTCATTACCAGCAAGCTGAAAAACATCATTAACTTTGTACCAAAAATCACTAAAATTATTCTTATCATTAAGTATCCGTTCTTTTAAATCCATTTTTCATTATGATTATTATATTATATATAACAATCAATCCCTTTCTTTAGATTTATTTTGCGAGTCTAACACACCGCATCACGGCTTTAATTATAAACTTATCGTACTGAAAACACTAGTAAAAACACTCTAATTACATAAAAACTTTAATTGAAAGTTTTAC
>JBJEMK010000136.1:0-32268 GCA_051879635.1 Eubacterium sp. | reverse complement strand
CGGAGTATTTTTATTATATAGGAAATTCAGAGGAATTTCCTATATAATAAAAAATCCCTTTCTGCATATGCAGAAAGGGACGAAATATCTATCTCGCGGTTCCACCCTAATTGTCTTATAAATAAGACCGCTCACCGGATTGGTTTGATTGTAACGGAATCACCGGGCCGGATTGGGGCCACTCAGAGGTAGTTTTCGGTATTACTCAAATAAACCATTCTCAGCATATAGGTTCTCTCTGGAATTCTCTATAATACTTACTCTTCTCTTCAACGTGTTAGTTTAATATTTAAATTGATTTTTTAATCTATTTCATTATAACATTCAATATTTCTTTGTCAAGATAACTGTCATTCTAAAGGACGTACCCGTAGGGGAACTCCTATATTGTCACAGATTTTCTGACACTGTGCTATTTTTTCTGCACCAATAATCTCAACAACTGTAAAAATCACATTAGGAATCGACTTCTTGGCTTCAACTGCAAAGTCCAGCATTGCCTGAAAAGAACCAATTCCAAATCTGCTTCTTGTTATTTCTAAATATTCTTCTTTTGTTGGTGCATTCAGACTAATTGAGACTGTATCAATTAATCCTTTCATCTTTGCTAATATATCTTCTTTATTTAATAAATTACCCAAACCATTGGTATTAATTCTAATTGGTTTATCTGGCAAAATGCTTTTTATAAATTTTGCGATTTTTATAATATCTTCTGCTCTTTCCATTGGTTCACCAAAGCCACAAAAAACAAACTCCGGAGTATCCTCGAAATTATATTTTTTCAATTCATCAATAACTTCTTCAACCAATGGTTCTCTTTTTAACCACAAGGTATTTTCAGTTGTCATTTCCTTAGTATTCCTAAGACAAAATGTACATGCACAGGGACATTTATTGGTAAGATTAATGTATACTTTATTGCTAAATCTCCCATCTGGACTTTTTTTTAAGTCCTCGATGCTAATATAACTTGAACCATGAAGTGTATATAATATAACAATATTCTTTTTTGTCGTAACTGCTGTCATATTCAATCCCGGCTTTCTATTTTATTTTGCCAAATCCCCCAGATACTCTTCAAAACATAATCCTTCGTGAATTCCGGCACCTGACTCTATTGTATACTTGATACATTTATTAATATAGTCTATTGCCATCTGTACAGAAGAAGCAAATGAATTGCCTCTTACAAGGCTTCCTACTACCACAGCTGAAAATATGTCTCCTGTCCCCGAACGATATTCCCCTATTTTTTTAGATGATAATACAATAAACTCTCTGCCTTTTTCATAAGCAAAATTTACAAGTTCATCATTGCGCTCGATTCCTGTTATAACAACCCTGTCAGGTCCCATATCGGATATTCCTTTAGCAATTCTCTGCAATTCTGATTCTGACATATTTCGGGTGCTGTATGGTATGTCAAGCAGATAACAAGCTTCTGTGAGATTTGGAGTTACCACATCAGCTATTGAAACAAGTTTTTTCATCTCACGGCACATTTCCTTTGTATATGTGGAATATAATTTACCATTATCACCCATAACCGGGTCTACTAATACTACTGTACTGCCTGTTCCAAATCTTTTCACAAAATCAATAATAATATCTATTTGTCTGGCTGAACCAAGAAAACCTGTTGCTATTCCATCAAATTCAAGACCTAACTCTGACCAGTTCTCCATATGAAGTTTCATCTTATCTGTATAATCATCGAATACATAACCCGGCCATGCCGTATGAGCGGATAAAATTGAGGTAGGAAGCACACAGCATTGAGATTTCATTGCTGAAATTATTGGTAGTGCAACTGCCGCGGAACATCTTCCAAATCCCGTAACATCATTTACTACCGCTATTCGTTTCTGTTTTCTACTCATATCTGTTACCTTCTAGATGAATATTATTATTCAAAATAATATTCTCCATCTTCGTCATAATATTCATCATCATCCTCAGTTGTTTCAACCTCTGTAATTTTTGCATTTTCACTAAGTACTGATAATATCTTGCCCATTTTAACTTCTTCTCTTATCATTTCTTCATTATCTGCTTCAAACTCTTCCATGGTGTCATATCCGTAATCCGCAATATAATCCTCATATTCTTCAAGTTCTGCCTGATAATCTTCCTCGGTTACTTCAATCTTTTCTGCCTTCATAATTGCCTGAATAACAAGCTCTTCCTTTATCAGTAATTCAATTTCTTCTTTTAAATCATTTTCTGTATATCCACATTCCTCAAGATATTCATCTACGTCTACACCATACATTTCGGCATAATATTCATTTTCAGCATTAATTTCAGCTGCTTTCTCTTCATAAAGTTCATCCGGATATCCATTCATTTCCGAATTTTCAACTACTTTTTCGAAAAGACTGTACTGCATATTATATAATGCATCCTCATAATCGTAATCATAAAGGCTATTATATACTTCTTCTCTAAACTCATCAACTGTATCATAACCATAGTTTTCATAAACCCAGTCATCTGTAAGTTCACCATATACTTCTTCAGACACGCTGTTTACATATACTTCATATGTTACGGTAATATCTTCATATTCCTCGCCATACCATTCTGATACTGTGTCACATTCTACTGTTACCGTATCACCTGTCTTAGCTCCTACCATAGCATCATCAAATTCCTCAAATATATCATACTGTCCAATACACATATCCCATTCCGAATCAGAAATATCATTATCCACTTCTCCGTCAACATACCCGGTAAAGTTTACAGACAGATAATCTCCCTCTTTTGCTTTACGGTCCACTTCTTCATATGATACCAAAAGGTCATTAATATAATCGTCAACATCTTCATCAGTTATTTCTACTTTATCTAATTCGCCATCAAGTCCTTTATAATCACATAAAGTTATATACTTATCAACATTATATCCCAGCTTTTTATCAAACTCTTTGCCGGGCATAATGTTTTTGGCATAATATATCATTATTACTGCAAAAATCCCTACCAAAATTATTCCTATAATTAGTCCTATATTCTTCTTCATATTATATTTTCTCCTCAGGTCAATCTAATATTTTATAAATTAATACCTAAAAACACCTGTCAAAAAATGACAAGTGTTTTTGTGTATATTATAATTAACATTAATCTGCTTCTGTACTATAGTTAGGAGCTTCTTTTGTTATATGAATATCATGTGGGTGACTTTCCTTTAATGAGGCTGCTGAAATCTTAACAAATTGAGCAGACTTAAGACTTTCTATATCGGGTGCTCCACAATAACCCATACCTGAACGAAGTCCTCCCATCAGCTGGAATACAGTGTCCTCAACAGTTCCTTTATATGCTACTCGTCCTTCAACGCCTTCCGGAACAAGTTTCTTTGCATCAGTCTGGAAATATCGGTCTTTGCTTCCATTTTCCATGGCAGCGATTGAGCCCATGCCACGATATACTTTATATTTTCTTCCCTGGAAAAGCTCAAATGTTCCCGGACTTTCGTCGCATCCTGCAAAAATACTTCCCATCATACATACATTAGCGCCTGCTGCAAGGGCCTTTGTAAGGTCACCTGAAAACTTAACTCCGCCATCTGCAATAATAGGTACTCCATATTCCTTTGCGACTTCATATGAGTCCATTATAGCTGTTACCTGTGGAACACCAATACCTGCAACAACTCGTGTTGTACATATAGAACCCGGTCCTATACCAACTTTAACTGCATCTGCCCCTGCTTCTATTAATGCCTTAGTAGCGGCTCCTGTAGCTACATTTCCAACTATAACCTGAAGTTTTGGATATGCCGCTTTGATTTCTTTAAGAGTATTAATAATGTTCTTAGAATGCCCATGAGCTGAGTCAATAACAATAACATCTACCTTTGCATTAACTAATGCTTCAACTCTTTCCATTACATTAGCAGTAATTCCTACTGCTGCTCCACATAAAAGCCTTCCCTGAGCATCCTTTGCAGAAAGAGGATACTTAATCTGCTTTTCTATATCCTTTATTGTGATAAGTCCTTTTAAGTTAAAGTCATCATCTACAATTGGAAGTTTTTCTTTTCTTGCTTTTGCGAGTATTTTCTTGGCTTCATCAAGAGTAATACCCTCCTTAGCAGTAATAAGACCTTCACTTGTCATAGATTCTTTTATTTTTTTAGTAAAGTCTGTTTCAAATTTTAAATCTCGATTTGTTATGATTCCAACCAGTTTTCTTCCGACTGTAATTGGAACCCCGGAGATTCTGTATTTATGCATCAAATCGTCTGCATCCTTAAGAGTATGCTCAGGTGAGAGGAAAAACGGATCTGTAATTACTCCATTCTCTGAACGTTTTACTTTGTCTACTTCATCAGCCTGAGCCTCAATTGACATATTTTTATGAATAATACCAATTCCACCCTGCCTTGCCATAGCAATAGCCATTCTATGTTCTGTAACCGTATCCATACCTGCACTCATGATAGGTACATTCAATTTAATTGATTTTGTCAGATGTGTTGTCAAGTCAATTAAATTTGGAGTCACTTCTGAATATGCCGGAACTAAAAGCACATCATCAAAGGTAATTCCTTCGCCGATAATTTTACTCATTCGAAATTCCTCTCTTTCATATCTCTAGTGTTCTATTTAATAAATTTTTACAATCCTAACAGATTTAATGTCTTGTGTCAATCGAAAACTTAAAATTAATCCTGGTACAATATTACCTTGCTTGGTTTTGACATTAAAACAGCATTTATAAGCTTTTCATTAGGCTCAAAAATTACTTTTGTAATTCCACTTGTCCCTCTTACTACTGCTGCATATCTCTTCCCGTTACGTCGACCTGAAGATAAGTTTAATGTCCTTTTTACCTGTTCATCCAGGGAATGTGCCCGTTCAGAATCTGCCGGAGCAACAACTTCCACCTGATCCATTGTAAACACACATTTATTTTTTCTTTTCTTGCGTCCGCTTACTTTATCTATCTGCATCTCGCCTTCAAAGAAAATATATTCATATTCTACATCCGTATACTGCCATATCTTATAAGAAATATATCCAAACAGGACGACAAAGAAAAGGCCAAAAACTGATAAAATGAGAAGCAGTATTACGCTGATTACTGATAACAGTACTGCTCCTGCTCTTGCTGCTATGCCCCCGGGAGAAACCTTTCTTTGTATAAGCTGTTCTACGACACTTTTCTCAAGCATCGAATCCCTGTCAGAAAACACCTCTTGTCCGATGAATTCTTCACTCATTAATATTCCTCCATTATTCTACTGAAGTAATGTAATAATAAATTGGCTGTCCGCCTTGATTTGATTCTACATCAATATCCGGGAAAAGTTCTTCTATACGCTCAACAAGTGCATCTGCCTGCTGTGACGAAATATCGCTTCCATAATATATACTTATTACTTCTGAATCTTCATCTACAAGTTCTCTAAGCATATCTATTGTTGTTTCATCAATATCTTCTCCTACAGAAACTATTCCTTGGTCACCTATGCCCATGATATTTCCTTCTTTGATTTCTTTGTCTTCAATAACCGTATCACGAACAGCATATGTTACCTGGCCTGTTTTGACGTTTTCAATCTCGGATTTCATTCTCTGTGCATTATCTTCAGGAGAATCAGTACTAATATAATTAATTACTGCCGTAATACCCTGTGGAATTGTTTTGGTAGGAATAACAATCACATTTTTATCTTCCACAAGACTCTGCGCCTGCTGAGCTGCAAGAATAATATTCTTGTTATTAGGTAATATGAAAATATTATCTGCATTAACTTCATCAATTGCATTGAGCATATCTTCTGTACTTGGGTTCATAGTCTGACCACCCTCAATAAGATAATCAACCCCAAGTTCTTTAAATATTTCATTTAAACCTTCCCCTGCCGAAACTGATATAAATCCTACATCTTTTCTTGGTTCAGGCTTTTTGCTTTCGGCTGTCTGCATGGCAGCTGCCTTTTCTGCTTCCTTGATAACCTTTTCCTGATGCTCAAGCCTCATATTGTCAATTTTCATATTAGAGAGTGAGCCATATGTTAATGCTTTTTGGATTGCAAGACCCGGGTCATTAGTATGCACATGTACCTTTACAATCTCATCATCTGCGACAACAACCAGTGAATCTCCGATAGACATCAAATATGTCTTAAAATCATTCTCCATACCACTGGTAAATTTCTTATTTAGCATAATGATAAATTCTGTGCAATATCCAAACTTAATATCCACATCACTCTGTGACGCTTCGCCTTTTATGGAAACGCCCGGTGTAGCCGCTGATACATCAATTGTAAGATCCAGTTCTTTGTTCATAAGAGCATCATATGCGCCTTTGACAACCTGCATGAGGCCCTGTCCACCTGAATCTACAACACCTGCCTGTTTTAATACCGGAAGCATCTCCGGTGTCTGACTTAAAACATAATCACCATGTTCTACAACCTGTTCTATTAGAACTGCCAGATCTTCTTCTGTTTCTGCAAGTTCCACAACCTTATCAGCCATTCCTTTGGCAACAGTAAGAATTGTTCCTTCCTTTGGTTTCATTACTGCTTTATATGCTGTCTCAACTGCTCTTTGCGATGCTTTTGCAAGAACTGCTGCATCAATTACTTCTACTTCCTTAATTTCCTTAGCAAATCCTCTGAAAAGCTGTGATAAAATAACACCTGAATTTCCTCTTGCGCCTCTTAATGACCCTGATGAAATAGCCTTCGCAAGTACTTCCATATTGGGTTCTGTAATTACACTAACTTCCTTTGCAGCTGACATAATGGTAAGTGTCATATTGGTACCCGTATCACCATCCGGTACAGGAAATACATTTAATTCATTAATCCATTCTTTTTTTGCTTCAAGATTCTTGGCTCCGGCCAAAAACATTTTTTGAAGTGTCACGCCGTCTATGCTATTAATAACCACTATTAGTTCCTCCTGAATATGTTTGTAAGTTAACCCTAAGTTACCCCCAATCAGTCAATAACCCTGACTCCTTCAACGAATATATTTATCTTTTTTACTTCCATGTTAGTAAAAGCTTCTACCTTATATTTTACATTTTCCATAAGGTTTTCTGAAACTGCAGAAATGCTTACACCATAAGCAACAATCACATGAAAATCTATAGATATGCTATTAGTTTCATCAACTGAAACATTTATTCCTTTTGCAAGACTGTCTCTTTTTAAAAGTTTTACAATACCGTCTTTCATGCTTACAGTTGCCATTCCGACAATTCCAAAACATTCAATAGCTGTAGTACCTGCATACTTAGCAATTACATTAGGATCAATTGTTATTTCACCTAAACTGGTATTCATCTTACCTTTCATATAGATACCTCCATTTTTGCCTATTATGAAACATTATACCTTCTTTTAATCTAAATTAAAAGCATATTTTAAAAAATACTTGCAAATATAATTTATATCTGTTAGAATGATTTTCGTGTCAGGCTGACCAATTGTAAGGTCACCTAATTCAAATAAGGAGGTGCTATTATGGCTAAATGTGAAATTTGCAATAAGGGTGCTCATTTCGGAAATGCTGTGAGTCACTCTCACAGACGTTCAAACAAAATGTGGAAATCAAATGTAAAATCAGTTAAAGTTAAAGTTAACGGAGCTGCTAAAAAGATGTATGTTTGTACATCATGCTTAAAGTCAGGACTTGTTGAACGTGCTTAATTGAGCATTGAAATTATAAAGGGACTGTCGTATTAACCAAAATATTTTGATTAGTACGACAGTCCCTTTGTTTAATTCTCTAATTAACTATCCTAAAACAAGTTTTGCCACATCTGCTGACTGCTTTGCATCTTTTGAATAATAGTCTGCTCCAATTTTCATAGCATAATCATTAGTAAGCACTGCTCCACCAACCATAATCTTACATTCATGTCCGCTCTGTCTTATAAGTCTGATTGTTTCTTCCATTGAAGACAATGTTGTTGTCATTAATGCTGAAAGTCCTACTAACTTCACATCATATTTCTGTGCTGCATCAGCAACCAGTTTACAATCTACATCCTTGCCCAAATCAATAACATCATATCCATAATTTTCAAGTATTACTTTAACTATATTTTTGCCTATATCATGAATATCGCCTTTAACCGTGGCAAGTATAATTTTACCCTTTCCACCGTCTTCTGATGCCGGCATTGCTTTCTTTATTTGTTCAAATGCTGCCTTGGCTGCTTCTGCAGAAAGCATAAGCTGAGGCAGAAATATTATTCCTTTTTCAAACTTTTCTCCAATGACATCTAATGTCGGAATAAGCATTTTATTGATAATATCCATAGCTTCATTGCTTTTTAGCAGTTCAGATGCAATATTGGCAGCCTCCTGTTTTAATCCTCTTTCTACTGCCTGTGAAATATCTGAAACTTTTTCTGTTGAATGTGTTGCAGCAGGAATATTGTTTTCCACTCCACTATAAGCACCAATATATTCTGCCGAATTTTTATCATATGATGCCAGCACTTTATAAGCTCTTACAGCACCTGTCATAGAAGCTATGTTAGGGTTAATAATAGGAAGGTCCAGTCCACAGTTTAATGCCATAGTTAAAAAAGTTCTGTTTACAAGTTCTCTGTTTGGTAAGCCAAATGATATGTTTGATACACCAAGTACAGTTTTTAACCCCAGCTTATTTTTGACAGTCTGTAACGCCTTTAATGTTTCCTGTGCTCCTTCCTGTTCCGCTGATACAGTAAGTGTCAGACAGTCAATAAATATATTTTCTTTTGGAATACCAATTGCTAATGCATTTTCAAGTATACGCTCTGCAATTCTGACCCTGTCTTCTGCTTTCTTTGGAATTCCGTTTTCATCTAATGTAAGTCCTACTACTGCAGCGCCATATTTTTTAACCAAAGGTAATACTGTCTTTAAAGACTTTTCTTCCCCATTTACTGAATTAACAATTGGCTTTCCACAATAAGTACGAAGAGCACTATCTAATACTTCCGGCATTGTTGAATCTATCTGCAAAGGAACAGCTGTAATTCCCTGAAGTGCCTTGATGGTTTTCAGCATCATATCTTTCTCGTCAATGTCAGGTAGTCCGACGTTTACATCCAGAATATCTGCGCCTCCATTTACCTGTTCAATAGCCTGTGACATTATATAATCAATATCGTTGTTTTTAAGGGCCTCTTTAAACTTTTTCTTTCCCGTAGGATTAATTCTTTCTCCAATAATGCGAGGAGCATTAATTGTAACTGTAGTTGATGCTGAACAAACTGCAGCCGGAATAGATATTTTTTCCCTTTTATATATACCCGGTTCTAATTTTTCCAACTCATATTTAAGTAATTTTATATAGTCAGGTGTTGTTCCGCAGCATCCGCCAAATATCTTTACTCCGATGTTTGCAAGCTCCGCCATCAATACGGAAAAATCCTCCGGTGTAAGATTGTATTCATTAGTCAGCGGGTCCGGAAGCCCTGCATTCGGTTTTGCAACTATTGGCAGATTAGTCCACTTTGCAAGTTCCTCTAATATAGGTTCCAAATCTTTTGGTCCTAAAGAACAATTTATCCCTATAGCATCTGCACCAAGTCCTTCTAGCGTCAGGGCCATTGAAGATACTTTACATCCTGTAAATGTTCTGCCACTATCCTCAAATGTCATTGTACATATTACAGGTTTATGACTATTTTCCTTTGCTGCCAGTAATGCTGCCTTTGTTTCAAGCAAATCTGTCATAGTTTCTATAACTATTATATCTGCTTTATCTGCTGCTATAATCATTTCTGCAAACATATTATAAGCATCATCAAACGTCATAGTTCCGGATGGCTCCATAAGTTGTCCTATGGGTCCCATATCCAGAGCAACCAAAGCCCTGCCATTACTTGCATTTACGGCATTATCAATTGCCGCTCCTACAATTTCTTTTACACTGTATCCGGTGTGTTCCAGTTTATATGCATTAGCACCAAATGTATTAGCATATATGATCTGAGCCCCGGCTTCAATATATTCTTTATGAATATCTGTAATTTCTAACGGGTTTGTTATATTAAGGACCTCCGGCACACCTCCCTGTTTTAAACCTCTCCTTTGAAGCATTGTGCCCATGGCTCCATCAAGTATTATAAAATTCTGCTGTAATAATTCTTCAAAATTCAATTATCTTTCCTCTTCATTCCCAATATACAGGTAACTGATTTTGTTGGTGTGAGCATGCAGCTACGCGTTGAACATAAACCAATCTGTTTCTGTGCATCTAATGTATCCAGAAATTGCTTTTGCAATTTGATAGGGAGGTCTCCATATCCTAATCCAAACCTCCATGTAAAATCATATTCCTTATATTTATCCTGTGCATCCAATTCTGCCAGGTCACATATTTGTTCAATTGCAACTCCGGCCATTGCATCATATATTACCGCACGTGTCATTCCTGTAACCTGAGCCTGTCTTATTAACGTATCTACACCTGATGACGTAGTTGCTGCCAGAAACATTGCTTTCTCACACCCTGTTAAATGCTTTACTATTGATTTACCTGTAAGTTTAAGTGGAATACCTTCAAATGATACACTGTTTTCAATAATATCAGACACATTAAATATATTATAAATATATTTTGGCCTGATTACACCTAAAATTTTTTCTTCACACTCATCCATTATTTCTGATATATGGGCATCAGTATCATTCCCTTTATATCCTAAAAAACGCTTTGTATATTCCCTATCAATATACTCAATATTTATATCTGTCATATTATGCCTTTATAATATTTTTTACACTTTCTGTTATTTTTCGTGCAACATATGGATTATTCATAGTATACAAATGAATTCCGTCAACTCCATTTGCTGCAAGATCTATTATCTGCTCTGCAGCATATGCTATACCGGCATCTCTCAAAGCTTCAGGATTGTTCTCATATCGCTGCATTACCTTAACAAACTTTGCAGGAAGACTGGCTCCACACATAGAAACCATTCTCTCTATTTGTCTTTTGTTTGTAACCGGCATAATACCGGCTTCAACAGGAACATTTATCCCTGCTTTTCTTATATGATCCATAAAATTGTAAAACTTAGAATTTTCAAAGAACAGCTGGGAAATTAAATGTTCTACACCTGCATCTACTTTTATTTTAAGATTTTCAATGTCTTTTTCCATTGATTCCGACTCAATATGAACCTCCGGATAACATGCTCCTGATATATAAAAATCTCCTCTGTCCTTTATATATTTAACAAGGTCTGATGCATATTCAAAATCATACTTACGTGGAATTTCCGGATTAATATCCCCTCTGAGAGCTAGTATATTTTCTATTCCTGCTTCCTTTAAGCCATCAAGTATAATATCAACATCATCCTTTGATGTGTTGATGCATGTAAGATGTGCAATCGCCTCAATGCCATATTTATTTTTAATCATAGAAGAAATATCCCTTGTCAGTGTATTGGCCACACTGCCTCCTGCGCCATAGGTAACACTGATAAAATCAGGTTTTAACTCACCCAAGGCATCAAGTGTAGGATAAATTGTTTCTATAGAGCTTGTCTTTTTTGGTGGAAAAACTTCATACGAAAGCTTTGTCTTTCCTTTTTCAAATAACTTTGATATTTGCATTTTTATCTCCTTATTACCGGGCACAAAATAGATTATAGCCTATAATAATACATGCAATTATAATGGTGACACACCAGAAAGTAGTATCAATTATAAGTGCAATGGCCATTCCTACAGCTACCCAAAACAATGCAAATCCGCAAACCTTATGCATACTATCACCAAAATACTGTTTGATATATAATATGCTGTTTCTGCTGATTCACTACTTATTCTTCTGTATCATTTTTTTGTGTTTTATCTTTTTCAACAATTTCAGAAAACTTATCAACAATATCCGGTACCATATCCAATATCTTTGTAAGCCCATCTTGTTGTTTTATGTTAACTAATTTTGATGTGCCATCCTTTATAATAAGTACTGCACTTGGGGTTATTCTGCCTCCCATTCCACCGGCATTATTTTGACTGTTCTGAGAAAATGTTCCTGCTCCCAGTCCAAATGAAACATCCGCTAATGGAAGTATTACCGAATCACCTACTGTAATCGCCTCTCCTACTACTGTTTTTGTTGTTATAAAATTTTCCATTCCTTTTAATAATGATTCTACCGTGTTCTCTTTTTCCGATGCCATAATTCTCTCCTTATCTGAATATTATATTAACTCTTTATAAGATTTCTTGAATTGTCATACATGTATACTTTTAGTAAAAGTATTCCCACAACTACTGGGTATACTCTTCCTTTTACAGCAAAATTCCCTTGGAATACTTTATTTTCAAAGTCAGGAATTATTGAAATATCCTTTACTTTATCTCCCATAATTCCATACAATATGCTGATATACGCTAAAACTCTGCCTGTAATATCAGGTTCTGCAAAACCATACCTTATATCTGCCTTGATTTTTGTGGGTTTTGCATGTTTTAGCAACGCTATAATCTGACATTTAATATATCTGATGCCATCCCACATATCACTATCTGTTACAAATTCATATCCGGATTTTATCGAAGCTGCTATATCTTTTATTTTCTTTAATATATTCAATAAAGTATCCTTTATTTTTTGCATAAATGATTTACTGTCTTTCACATTATTGTACGCACTTGTCTTATTATTGCTATGCGAAACAGTATTTTTATTATTATTTTTGTTATTATTGTTAATCTTATGATGTTTTCTTTTTGTGTGTCTTTTCTTTTTGGAGCCAAAGCCCACTCTGATTCCAAAAACTTTAAATTCAGGTTTTATAATCTTATTATCATACCATATGCAAAATTTAAGTATATTAAAACACCATGTTGCCTTTATATATGCATGGCTTTCATCTTTAAAATCACCTTTTAAGACGTATCTTACAGGTATAAATACTATCATTAAAGTGATAAATATAATAATACATAAAATACATATAATTATAATACCTGATATTTTAAGTATAGCCGGTAATATATGTAGCATGTCCGCCTCTCTAACCTGTTATATATTGCTTTATATCAAAGTTTCCTGTCGCATTGTAGACTTCCATAATAATATTCTGCATAAGTCCCATTGCTTCTTCTCTTCCCTTTGCAATTCCCAGTATTATTATATCTGTTTTAAAAAAATATTTCTGCAAAAGTACATATGATGGATAAATATCCATTATATTCTTATCCGTGCTTGAAGTAGTAAGGACGTATATATCCATCTGAAATTTTCGTGACTTAATTTTGTTTATAATATCTTTAGAAGAATTTAACGCTTTTTCCCCTATATAAAGATTATCATACCATTTCATACTAATCACCAATTATTTCACTAATAATCTGAATACATGCCTGTTTTTCAGCCA
Source organism: Eubacterium sp. (assembly GCA_051879635.1). Taxonomy (GTDB): domain Bacteria; phylum Bacillota; class Clostridia; order Lachnospirales; family Lachnospiraceae; genus JBJEMK01. Next base: position 18,888 of record JBJEMK010000136.1, on the reverse strand, counting down.
TATCCCTGCAACCCGAAATAGAATTATAAACATATTCCTGTATTTCATTAATGTTATTAAAAAAGACAGGCAATTCTGACAAAATTGACGCCATTACTGCTCTCTTTATATATTTGCCAGAATTTTCAAATAAATTACTCAAATCATCAAATAATTTACTTTTACATTCCTCCAGATAAGTAAGGTCTACTATACTTCCATCATCAGACAATTTATTTAAATCTACAAAAAGACTTCCTGAAGTAAGAATATTGACTGTCCTGAATTTCTCTAATTCATTTGTGAGATGCAGTTTATCTGTTTCGTTTATATATTGCAGCAGTATATCCTCTATAATATCATATCTTGTCTTTTCTTCTGCAAATTTCTCCTGGAGTCCCTCAAGACTTATAAAATAGTCCATAATATCATCATCAGATGTTCCATTGCAGTCAATAAAATCATTATTTACAGATGCCATTATACGCCAGCTTGTCCTAATTTCTTCAGTTACTTTTATACGGTCCTTAACAAGTAACAGGACATATATGTCATTTACCAGTTCTGCTGCCATAACATACAGGTCAACCATTCTTATAAGATACTCCGATGCATATTTAATCTTATCCATTGCCTTATGGTAATCGTTCTGAGTCATCTTTTCAAAATCAAGTTTAGACAAATCACTGCATATTTCAGAAAGGTCAGATGATACTATATCCATCTCCTCAGGAGCGTCCAACATGGCACTTGTTCTGAGCATATAGAGAAAATCATCCAGTGTACTCTTAGAAGACTCTGAATAAACATCAACTCCTGCATTTAAAAGTTCAAAAAACTTTCCTTTTGTCATGCGAACAGGCAATTGCTGAATAACTTCGGATATATTTTTATTTATAACAGCATTGTCCTCTGACGAAAAAATATATTGCATTACTTTACCTGCAAACATCTCATCAGTATAATCTTTAGGCATATCAAACTTATCAAAACGATACTCTGCTCTGTTTAAAACATATTCATAAATATTAAGTCTGTCTGTATAGGCAGTATATATATGCATTCGCCCGATGATATTTTCACGCAAATCAGATATACGTATAATTGCTTCATCTTTATCTGTATCATTAATTATATCCGACTTGATTATACCATTTAATACATCAACTATGCTCCTGACTTCTGATTGATCAGGTGCAGGTATTTCTGTAATCATCTGATAATACGTATAGTAATTCATAGCAAGACGTATAGCTGAATAGCTATAGCAAATATCAGACATAGCATCTATATATTTGGGTATATTTATATCAAGATTTTTGTTTTTCATAATGTCATGTACAATATTTTTCATAATTTACCTCGCATAATTGCTTTTATTATAACAAAACAGGTCTGCAATGTAAACGAAAAGAAAAAAACGTTGGTATTCTGTATTTATCAAAATACCAACGTGTAATACTAAATTTTATTATTTCAAAATATCGCAAAAATCAAAAGTTGCAAAATAATCATCCGGTGTTTCTGCTCTTCGAATCATTTGAACGCTTCCGTCTGTTCTTAAAAGAAGTTCTGCCGAACGAAGTTTACCATTATAATTATATCCCATGGAAAATCCATGTGCTCCCGTATCATGAATCACCAAAAAGTCTCCAATATCTATCTTTGGAAGCTTCCTGTTTATGGCAAATTTATCACAATTTTCACAAAGGGAGCCTGTTATGTCATATAAATGGTCACAAGGCGCATTTTCCTTGCCCATAACCGTTATGTGATGATATGCACCATAAACCGCAGGTCTCATAAGATTTACTGCACACGCATCACAGCCTATATATTCTTTGTAAGTATGCTTTTCATGAATTGCTTTAGTTACCAGGCATCCATATGGTCCCAGCATAAATCGTCCTAATTCCGTATAAATGGCAACATCTCCCATTCCTGCCGGAACAAGAATTTTATCATATACCCTTTTTACGCCCTCGCCAATCTTTAATATATCGTTAGGTTCCTGATCCGGTCTGTAAGGAATTCCTACGCCGCCGGAAAGATTAATAAACTTAATATGTGCTCCGGTTTTCTTTTTTATTTCAACTGCTGTTTCAAATAATATTTCTGCAAGCATTGGATAGTATTCATTAGTCACTGTATTGCTGGCAAGAAATGCATGTAACCCAAAGTTTTTGGCACCTTTTTGTTTTAATATCTTATATGCCTCGATAAGCTGGTCATGTGTCATGCCATATTTTGCATCCCCCGGGTTGTCCATAATATCATTACTGATTTTGAATATTCCACCAGGATTATATCTACAACTTATCGTCTCAGGTATTCCAACCAGCTTGTCAAGAAAATCTATATGAGTAAAATCATCCAGATTAATAATTGCCCCTATTTTATTTGCATATACAAATTCCTCCGCAGGAGTTGCATTAGATGAAAACATAATATCGCTTCCATCATAATTTAATTTATCAGCCATCATAAGCTCTGTATATGAAGAACAGTCCACACCACATCCTATTTCTTTAAGAATATTCATTATAAATGGATTCGGGGTTGCCTTGACTGCAAAATATTCCTTAAATCCTTTATTCCATGCAAATGCCTTTTGTAACTTTTTAGCATTTTCAACAATTCCTTTTTCGTCATAAAGATGATAAGGAGTCGGATAAGTCTTATCGATTTCTTTTAGTTGTTCCAATGTAACAAATGGTTTCTTTTCCATCTTTTCTCCTTTCATGTACATAATACGCATTTGCTTAATAATCTAAATAAAAATGGTACAAATGTCAATATTTATTAGAATTATTTAATTCTTTTCCATTCTTTAAATCTTATTAACTACATTTATAGGAGTGCCGTTAATATAATTTCTTATATTGTCAGCTACAATTTTAATAAGTCTTTTACGCGTTTCAATAGGAGCCCATGCAATATGTGGAGTTAAAGTTATATTATCTGCCTCAGTCAGCCTGCAATACCGGCTCATTGGTTCTGTTTCAAGTACATCTATTGCTGCACCTGACAAGTGCCCTGAATTTAGTGAGTCAATCAAATCATCTTCTATGATTATTCCTCCTCTTGCAGTATTTATAAAATATGCTCCCTCTTTCATTTTAGAAAATGTCTTTTTATTAAACATTTTTTCTGAATCCTTATTAAGAGGACAATGTACTGTAACTATATCGGATTTTTGTAACAGTTCATCCAGGCTTACAAATGTAACTTTTCTATCTTCTTTCTTTGTAGTCCTTGTATAAATAAGTACCTTCATTGAAAAAGCGCTTGCTATATCTGCAACCTTTCGTCCTATACTTCCATATCCAATAATACCTATCGTTTTGTCCCTCAATTCTGTGAGGGGAAATACAAATGGCGAAAATGTTGTACTCTGCTTCCAACCACCATTCTTAACAAATGCATCGTATAGTCCAACATTATTATAATGATTAAGAATCATGGCAAAAGTATGCTGTGCAACTGCATCAGTTGAATAACTACCTGCATTACATACTGTTATACCATGCTCATCTGCATATTCTATATCAATATTATTATAACCTGTTGCAAAGAGCCCAATGTATTTTAGGTTAGACGCTTTTTTCATAGTTTCTGCATTTAATATAGTCTTATTGCATATTACAGCATCTGCATCTGCTATTCTATCTGCAATTTCATTGTAATCTGTTAATTCATATTTAATTACCTCACCAAATTCCTTCAATATGTCTAAATCGATATCTCCATTTGTTATAGTTTTACAATCTGTCAATACTATTTTCATAAAACCTCCTATGTTCCGTAGCGAAGCACTATGATATAACAAACAGGGCCGGATATCCGGCCCTGAAAATATTTTTACTAACTATTCTTTAACTGCTGCACCTGCAAGAGAAGTAACAAGCATATTTTGCGTTAGCATAAAGAATATGATAAATGGTATTGTAACAATGAGTGAACCTGCTGCGAATAATGTAAATTTATCCTTCTTGTCAGAAACCCAACCATACAGACCAACAGCCAGCGTTTTCTTTTCATCTGACCTAAGTACAAACTTAGGGAAAATGAAATCCATCCAAGGTGCTGTAAATGTCGTAATTCCAAGGAATACAATAATTGGTTTTGCAAGTGGGAATACAATTGTACCAAATATTCTTGCATTACTTGCACCATCAATCTTGGCCGCTTCATCAAGACTCTTAGGAATAGTATCAAGATAACTCTTAACCATCCATGTATTATAAGGTATATTACCTGCAACATAGATAAGAATCATACCCCAAAGAGTATCGAGTCCGCCAATTCTATGAAGTATTACATAAAGTGCAATCATACCAATGAATGAAGGGAAAATCTGAAGTACTAATAATGCCATCATCATTGATTTCTTAAATGTAAATTTAAAACGAGAGAATACGTATGCTGCTAAAGAAGCTACCACTATTGTGAGTGCTGATGTGCATACAGCAATTATTAATGTATTCTTAAACCACAACCAATAGTCTTCTTCAAGCAGTTCTCCAAAATGTTCAAATGTAAAACCATTTTGGAATGGAATAATTGTAACCGAACCTATATCTTCACCAGGTGAAAATGCTCCGGCCACAACATAAACCAGTGGATAAATAACTGTCAGTGCAATTAATGTAAGCACTACATAAACAATAAATTTGTTTAATCCTCTTAAAAACTTTTCCATTATACTTCGCCCTCCTTAAATGATTTAGTTCGGCTGAAGTTCCATATAGCTATAGGAGCTAATACAACGAATACCATTATAGCAAGAACTGAAGCATATCTGTATTTACCCTGATCAACTGTCAGCTTGTATACCCAGGAAACGATAATATCAGTTCCCTGTGCAAACGTTGTCGTTGTATCAGAAGCGTTTGGTGCACCACCTGTTAAATAGTAAATTGCGCCAAAGTTATTTACATTATGTGTGAATGACATGATAACAAGTGGCATTGTTTGATAAAGTACCAATGGTAATGTAATCTTCTTGAAAATCTGAAACTTATTTGCACCATCAATCTTTGCAGCCTCAATAACATCTGATGATATAGCTGTCATTGTACCCATTGAAAGAAGCATGAAATATGGGAATCCTGCCCATAAGTTAATAAGAATACATACACATTTTGCTACTGTAATATCGCTCAGCCAAGGTATCATATTGGCATGCAGCATACTGTCTGCTCCACCCAAAACATTAATATCTCTTAAAAATCCATTAAATCCAATAACTTCAAGAGTTCTATTAATAATACCTGTTGTACCATTTAACAAACTATACCATACACGCATACTTACAATTGCCGGTACTGCATATGGCAAAATAAATATTGTTCTGTATATTGGTGCAAGCTTGATTTTCCTGTCAGTAAGAAGCACAGCAACAATAAGGCCACCGCCATAACATGTTACAGTTGCCAATGCAGCCCATATGAGCGTCCATATAACCACTCGTCCAAGTGCTGCCGTCCATGTAGCATCGCCACCGAACATTGTAATAAAATTATCAAGCCCTACCCATGTAAATGTCTGTTTTGTAACTACCGTATAATCTGTAAAAGCTACCAATCCCGTAAATATCAATGGTATAAATACAAAGAATAATACCAAAGCTACTGCCGGTGAAAGTGATAAAATAGGAAATGCGTCATCGATAGTTCTTAATACGCTTCTATTTTCAATTCTTCCGCTTATACATATTTTTTTATAAGATCTAAGTGCTCCTTTTATAGAAAGCACATACATCACTATAAATAAAATCACTACCATAATTGACATTACACCGTCAATTAATATGAAATCGTGAGCGTTGGCATTATATACCTGACCATCATAAACACCATATGTAACCATATCTGAAATACACCAGAAAATATTTGATGCAAAACAGATAAAGAGTATTTCAATCGCCATATATAAAAAGCCTTTAAGTTTTTCTCTCAAAAATAATATTTGTGAGAGACCCATAAATAGGATTGAAAAAATTATTATTTTAATTTTACTTGAGCCGTCTGGTTTTAACCCGAAAGGTCCTGTAGTGTTAAGCGGTTTAAAGTCCTGTTTTGCCTTTTTTGCCTTTTTGGCCGCTTTAGTATCTTCAGCTTTTCTGGTCTCTTCCACAGCCTTTTCTTCCATAGCTTTTTCTTCCAAAGCGTATACCTTCCTTTCCTTCTTATGTGTCATTTATTATTCAGCAAGTACTGTATTTTCTGCGTCCTGAAGTTCTGATTTTACTGATGCTCCATCCCAGATATTTGCAAATGCTGAGTTAAATGATGCCCAGAAAGTATCTTTATTGCTGTTTGAAGGCATTGGGAATGTATATTCCATTTGTTTTATCAAAACTGCAACATTAGGATCTTCTGCTGCAACTTTGTCGATAGATGAAGTTGTTGCAGGTATTGTACCTGTTAATTCATAACGTAATTCCTGCATCTCATCTGTCATAAGGAAATCAGCAAATGCTGCTGCCTCTGCCTGATACTTTGAATAACGTGATACACACATTACTCGAACACCTGAAAATGTTGTTATTGGCTTGTCTTCATCCAAAAGACTTGGCATCGTTGTAAATGCATAGTCAATACCTGCTGATTCAAATGCCGTAACATCCCAAAGACCGGTTATAAACATAGCAGCTTTACCCTGTGTAAATAAGCTCTTTGCATTAGATGTTGCAAGGTCAGCCGAAGGAACATTAAGAACATTTCTTAAGTTTTTGAATGTATCCATACCTTTAAGTGCATCATCTGTTAATAAATATGTTGATGAATAATCTGTTCCTTCCGGACCATATAATCTGTTTCCATTATATGTAGTAAATGGAATTCCATAATAACATTGTCCTACAGGGAAAGAAATCAGATAATCACTCTTATTCCATGATTTTCCTAATTTAATAAGATCATCCCATGTTGTTGGAACTTCATCTTCACTAATGAGTGCCTTATTGTAACATAAAGCATATGTTTCAATTGATACAGGGTATCCATATAATGTTCCATCATATGTAAGTGCTTCATTACATACATCCGCTGTTTCAGCAATTACTGTATCAGCATCTTCTGTAGCAACGATATGTCCTGCTTCAACTAAAGTACCAAGGTTATCATGTGCTACTGCAAAAAGGTCAGGACCTACACCTGCCGGTCCATCAAGTGCAATTGTTGATGTAGCATCGCCTATTTCAACATTAACATATTTAATATTAATGTTTGGATACTCTTTTGTAAAAGCTTCACCTGCCTGTTCGATAAAGTCCTCAACTTCTTCTGACTCCCAAACAGTTAAGGTAATTTCGTCTGTAGTATTGATTTCACCATTACCCTGATTGTCATCATTAGTAACGGCCTTTCTAGTACAGCCTGCAAAAAGTGTCGCAGTCATCGCTGTTACTAACACCAATGAAAGTAGTTTCTTTTTCATTTTCGTACCTCTCTTCTCTTTTAAAAATTTATAATGCGGAATATCCGCTAATATGTTTCCATATTATTAACCTGTTATCAGCTACTTCTTATTATGATATATTGGTTCTTCCATATATATCTGTAAGAAATCTTATCCATTCAACCTCACTGTCAGTAAAATCTCCCGGTTTCATACGCCACTGCCAGTTACTTCCAACAGTTGACGGAAAATTCATTCGTGCTTCATTTCCCAATTTCATAACATCCTGCATCTGAAATATCACAACACCTGCAACACTTTCAAATGCATGCCTGAATAATCTGCTAATCATAAGGCTGATGTCTGTATCCTCAATATCGAGATACTGTTTCATATAAACCAGTTCCCAATCACTCTTACTCCTGATATACCCTGCTAATGTTTCATTGTCGTGAGTTCCGCCATATACTACACAATTAGCCGAGTAATTATGTGGAAGATGTTCATTATCTCTGTTACCATCAAAAGCAAACTCCAAAACCTTCATGCCGGGATATCCACTCTGTTGAAGAAGTTCTGCCACTTCGGGAATTATAACACCCAAATCCTCTGCAATAATCTTCTTGTCGCCTATAGATTCATTAATGGCTCTTATAAGTTTCATTCCGGGGCCTTTTACATATTCACCATTTCTGGCATCATCATCCTTCGCCGGAATCGTGTAATAACGTACAATCCCAATGAAATGGTCAATTCTTATTACATCATACAGCCGCGCTGACGATTGCATTCTTTTGCGCCACCAGAAAAAATTCTGTTTTTCCATATACTGCCAGTCATATAATGGATTTCCCCAACGCTGGCCCAGTTCAGAAAATGCATCAGGCGGAACACCTGCAACTTTCTCGGGTTTTAAATCTTTATCAAGCTGAAACTGTTCTGTGTCTGACCATACATCAGCCGAATCCATTGCAACATATATAGGAATATCACCAATAATTAAAATCCCATGTTCATTTGCATAACTTTTAAGTTTGTCCCACTGCTGATAAAACTTGTACTGAAGAAACTTCCAAAAAGCTATGTCTTGTGACAGAAGTTTCTGATACTTATCTATAGCTTCCGGCTCTCTCCTGCGAATATCATCATCCCACTCCTGCCAGCTTACATTATTAAAATAACATTTACATGACATATAGAGTGCATAATCATCAAGCCAAAACTCATTTTCTTCTTCAAAAGACTGATAATCTTCATCGTCTGTATAGTTACTGTTGCGATATGCCTCTTTCAAAACCGTGAACCTGTTTTGATAGATGATTCCATATGAAACCTTTGAATCATCCTTGCCCCAGTCAAAAGCATTAACAAATTCTCTTGTGATAAGACCTTCATCAATAAGAAAATCCAAATCAATATAATACGGATTACCTGCAAATGCAGATAATGCTGCATATGGACTGTCTCCAAAGCTTGTTGGTCCTAAAGGAAGCACCTGCCAGTATGTCTGTCCTGACTTTACCAGTTTGTCAACAAAATCATATGCATCTTTACCAAATGTTCCTATGCCATATGGGGATGAAAGACTGCTGACCGGAAGCAGAATACCTGCTCCACGCTTCAGATATGTATCCAACTGATTACCTCCCGAATTTGTATAAAAAAGCAAAAAAATGCCTTTGTTAATCTATAATATTTTAGCAAGTCACACAATAAATGTCAATCATTTATGTCCTTTTTTTGTGTATTTTTTATAACAAAAATGTGCACTCAACTTGTTATTAATACCAAGTGTTGTGCACATATTTGCATTTTTTGCTAAATTTGGACTATTTTAGCATATATTTTTATTGATTTTTAATATGTTCATGAGTAAACAGGTGTTCCTGGCAATATTCATGAACCCCATCGCACTTAGAACAATATCTGAATACCAGATTTTCATCATCCTGATCTGTTCTGCCACAAATCTCACATTTGTGCATTATTCCGCCAGTGTAATGATTTTTCGAAGTTGATTTAGAAACTTCTTTGTTATATTGATACCTACGTCTTATTTGTCCCGGTGACATATGCATATAATTGCGTCCTGCTATCATAAATAATATAAAGTTAAACAATGACGTAATAATTGCAACTTTTATTCCCCATCCATACATAAAGAAATCAAAAGCCAGCAAAACAACATCAAGTATGGCCAGCCATTTAATCTTAATTGGAATTATAAAATATAGCATCACCTTCATATCAGGATAACATGCGGCAAAAGCCAGAAATATCGAAAGATTAATATAATAAGTACTAAACATTACACTTATATAGTTTCCCCAATATGCCGGCCATGCACTTGCAGGAATGGACGCTGCATAAATTCCGGACGGATCCATACCGCCAAGAATGTATATAGAGTATAAAATTCCTGCTCCTATTATCGTAAAGAACATTCCCGAAAAAATATATAGGTTATACCGGAAGGCTCCCCATGTTTGTTCAAGGCTTGTTCCTATGGAATAATAAAATATAAGCATTATTATTGTAAATATACCAAGATCGCTTGGAGGTGTAATAACCCATGTTACAACTCTCCATATCTGTCCACGGCATATATAATATGGGTCAAGGGTAAGCATCCGATAAAAATCCGGAAATGCATAACATAAAACATATCCTATTATATATCCTATGATTAAATATAACGACAAATTGCGTATTGCATATTTACCAAATTTTTGTTCAAGTTTATATAAAAAATTCATTTTCCCTCCAAACTTATCTGCATATATTTAATAATTATAATTTTTGCATTATGCATTGTCAATTATTTATATCCTTTTATTTTAATCTGCCATATTTTTACTAAAAATATTATTTCCTATTTATATAATAGAATTGTTGTTTTTTTCGACAAAATGCTATATAATTTGAATAATTATGATTTTTACACTCATAATTTTTCTTTACAAATAACAAATCAGAGAATATAAACAACTTATCTTAGAAAGGTGACTATTTCTAATGGAAAATCAGAAATATTACAGTCTGGGAATTGATATTGGTTCTACTACTGTTAAAATAGCAATTCTCGATGACAAAAAAAATATAGTGTTTTCAGATTACGAAAGACACTATGCAAATATACAGGAAACATTAGCACTGTTAATAGAGAAAGGGCAGGAACAGTTAGGAGATATAATGCTTTCCCCTACAATTACCGGCTCCGGAGGTCTTACATTATCAAAGCATCTTGATGTGCCATTTGTTCAGGAAGTAGTAGCTGTTTCAACATCTCTCCAGGATTATAACCCATATACAGACGTTGCAATTGAACTCGGTGGAGAAGATGCCAAAATTATTTATTTTTCTAATGGAATCGAACAACGAATGAATGGAATCTGCGCCGGTGGTACAGGCTCTTTTATAGACCAAATGGCTTCGCTTTTACAGACTGATGCCACAGGCCTTAATGAATATGCAAAAGACTACCAATGCATCTACCCTATTGCTGCACGCTGCGGTGTATTTGCCAAAACAGATATTCAGCCACTTATAAATGAAGGCGCAACCAAACCGGATCTTGCAGCATCTATTTTTCAGGCTGTTGTCAATCAGACAATAAGTGGTCTTGCATGTGGCAAACCAATCAGGGGAAATGTAGCATTCCTTGGTGGTCCTTTACACTTCCTTCCTGAATTAAAGAAAGCTTTTATTCGTACTCTTAAGTTGGGCAAACACCAGATTGTTGACCCGGAAAATTCCCACTTATTTGCTGCGAGCGGTGCTGCCATGTCACACAATCCGGATGTCCTTATTAATATTAATGATTTATATCAAAAATTATCTAAAGGTATACAGATGGATTTTGAAATTAAACGTATGGAACCTTTATTCAAAAATAAAACTGAGTATGAGGACTTTCTTTCGGAACATAATCAGTATTTTGTAAAGAAATCCGATTTATCTTCATATAAGGGCAACTGCTATTTGGGCATTGATGCAGGTTCAACTACAACAAAGGTTGCATTAGTTGCCGAAGATGGCTCTCTTTTATATTCATTTTATAATAATAATGACGGAAGTCCTGTTGCCACTTCTATAAAAGCATTTAATGAAATATATTCACTACTTCCTAAATCTGCCAAAATTGTATACTCATGCTCTACAGGTTATGGAGAGCAGCTTGTAAAAGCAGCATTTAAGCTTGACGAAGGTGAAGTAGAGACTGTTTCTCATTTTTATGCTGCATCTTTCTTTGACCCTGAAGTAGACTGTATTCTTGACATAGGCGGGCAGGATATGAAGTGCATAAAAATAAAAGAAAAAACTGTTGACAGTGTACAGTTAAATGAAGCATGTTCATCAGGCTGTGGTTCATTTATTGAAACTTTTGCCAAATCCCTTAATTACACTGTTATGGACTTTGCAAAAGAAGCTTTATTTGCCCAAAATCCTATTGACCTCGGTACAAGATGTACTGTTTTCATGAACTCAAATGTTAAACAGGCACAAAAAGAAGGCGCAACTGTTTCGGATATTTCTGCAGGATTATCATATTCTGTAATCAAAAATGCATTATATAAAGTTATTAAAATCACTGACCCTTCTGACCTTGGAAGTCATGTAGTAGTTCAGGGTGGAACTTTTTATAATGATGCCGTTTTAAGAAGCTTTGAAAAGATTTCCGGCTGCACTGCCATTCGTCCTGACATTGCAGGAATAATGGGAGCTTTTGGTGCTGCTCTTATTGCAAGAGAAAGATATAAAGAAGGCACAAAAACTTCTATGCTATCATACGAGCAGATACGGAATCTGGAATTTACCACATCAATTACCCGATGCAAAGGCTGTACAAATAACTGCCTGCTTACTATTAACAAATTTAGTGGTGGCAGACAATTTATCAGTGGCAATAGATGTGAACGCGGCATCGGCAAAACTAAAAACAAAGATAACATTCCTAATTTATTTGAATATAAAAAACAGCGTATATTTGATTATGAGCCTTTAGCCCCTTTTATTGCTTATCGTGGCGAAGTTGGAATACCACGTGTTCTTAATATGTATGAGAACTACCCTTTCTGGGCAATATTCTTTAAACAATTAGGTTTTAGGGTTGTTTTGTCTCCTGAATCATCACGTCAGATTTATGAGCTTGGTATTGAATCCATTCCAAGTGAATCCGAATGCTATCCGGCCAAGCTTGCTCATGGACATATCTCATGGTTAATAAAAAATGGATGTAAATTCATATTCTATCCATGTATTCCATATGAACGCAATGAAACCCCTGACGCAAATAATCACTATAACTGCCCTATCGTAACTTCTTATGCCGAAAACATTAAGAATAATGTTGAAGAACTTGAAAATGAAAACATAAAGTTTATGAATCCTTTTATTGCCTTTACAGATAAAGAAACTGTAAAAGAAAGGCTTATTGAAATTTTTCAGAAAGATCATGAACTTTCTGAAAATGATATTTCTAACGCAGTTGATGCGGCATGGGATGAATTAATTGCTACCCGTCTTGACATTCAGAAAAAAGGCGAGGAAACATTAAAATATATGGAAGAAAACCACAAACGTGGTATTGTTCTCGCCGGTCGTCCATATCACATTGATTCCGAAATCAACCACGGCATACCTGAATTAATTAATTCTTATGGCATTGCCGTACTTACTGAAGATTCCATATCACATCTGGGAAAAGTTGAGCGCCCTCTTATAGTTATGGATCAATGGATGTATCATTCAAGACTTTATGCTGCAGCAAATTTTGTCAAGACCAGAGATGACCTTGATTTGATACAGCTTAATTCCTTTGGTTGCGGACTTGATGCTGTTACTACTGACTGTGTGAACGATATTCTTACGGAATCAGGCAAGATATACACCGTGTTGAAGATTGATGAAGTTAATAACCTCGGTGCTGCAAGAATACGTATACGTTCTCTTATTGCAGCCATTAAAGTCCGTGAAAGCAAGAACTTTGAAAGACATATAGTTCCTTCTTCAATAAATAAAGTAGAATTTACAAAGGAAATGTTCGATGACAAGTATACTATCATTTGTCCTCAGATGTCACCAATTCACTTTGACCTGTTACTTCCTGCCATGAATTCGTGTGGATTTAATCTTGTTATTCCTGATGAAGATTCAAAAGCAGCGGTTGATATTGGTCTTAAATATGTTAACAACGATGCCTGCTATCCGTCTCTTATTGTCGTAGGACAGATTATGAAAGCTGTTTTATCAGGCAATTATGATGTTAATAAAACTGCACTTATAATAACTCAGACAGGTGGAGGATGCCGCGCATCCAATTACATAGGATTTATCAGACGTGCCCTGAAGCGCGCAGGACTTGAACATATTCCGGTTATTTCCCTTAATTTAAGCGGACTGGAAAGTAACAGCGGTTTTAAAATTACTCCAAAACTTGCAATAAAAGCTGTTCAAGCTGTAATATATGGTGATATTTTTATGCGAGTTCTTTATCGCATGAGACCATATGAATTGACAAAAGGCTCTGCAGATTGCCTGCACGAAAAATGGAAACAAATATGTATTAAGTCTCTTGCAAAAGAAAATATTTCTTTTAGTGAATTCAACAAAAATGTTCGTGGAATTATCAGAGATTTTGATAATCTTCCTATTGATGAAGAATTAAAGAAACCACGCGTAGGTATTGTTGGAGAAATTCTCGTTAAGTTTTCACCACTTGCTAACAACCACCTTGTTGAACTCCTTGAGTCTGAAGGTGCAGAAGCAGTTATGCCTGACTTACTTGATTTCTTCTACTACTGCTTTTATAATGCTAACTTTAAGGCTGAAAAATTAGGAATGTCAAGAAAAACTGCTACATATTGTAATTTAGGTATACGTGCACTGGATATTGTACGCCATACTGCTGTGAAGGAATTCCAAAAGAGTAAGCATTTTACTGCTCCTTCAAAAATAAAGGAACTCGCGCAAATGGCTGAACCGATAGTGTCTATGGGTAATCAGACAGGAGAAGGCTGGTTCTTAACCGCTGAAATGCTGGAATTAATCCACAATGATGTTCCTAACATTGTGTGTACTCAGCCGTTTGCATGTCTTCCAAACCATATAGTAGGAAAAGGTGTTATCAAGAAGCTGAGATATAAATATCCTGATGCCAATATTGTTGCAGTTGACTATGACCCTGGTGCCAGCGAGGTTAATCAGCTTAATCGTATTAAACTGATGCTGGCAACTGCCAATAAGCGTTTAAAGGCCAGCACTACAAAAAAGAAGTTTAAATATTACAAAGAAAATATGTAATTAATATTTATATTTAAGGGAGCACCGCTCATAGATAATTTTAGACAAATCATCTATGCAGCGATGCTCCCTTTAGTTACTATTTATACATAAGTTTCTGCACTACTACGTTTTCTAATATATTATAATATATATATGCTCTACTATCATAATCTGCTTCTTCAGTTTCCTCATAACCATATTCTTGAAATGCTTTTTGAATAATATCATCTGATAAGGTTATATTATTCTTTTCAGCCATAGCCCCTATTATCAAGCATTTCTTAATATCATACTGTGCATCATCTGAAACCATTTCAAAAAACGATATATTATTAATTTCAAAATCTTCTGTAACAATACTTTCTGTACCTTGATATTCTTTTATCATATCTTTGGAATATGAAACAATATCATCATCATTTATATCAAATATACTTTCATTAATTATATTGGATATGAAAGCAGTCTTTTGGGCCGAATATTGTTCAAAATTATACATATTATATTCTGTATTATATAAATCATTATAATAATCATCAAATGAATTAAATCCTAGTTGACTTTTAATATAGTCATCATCACTTCTAGAAATGTGTTCAAATACACTATTTACTGTAACAACTATAATATTTTCTGATGTGCATCCTATATAGTTGTTATCTATTTTATCTGAAGTGCAAGTAAATACATATCCTGCATCTTTACCAACAAGTTCTTGTTCAATAAAAGGCTCAAAATATTTTCCGCCTATGTACACATAAATATTATTATATGATTCAATAGAAGTAGCATGATTATCAAGGATTTCATAATTCAGATTAACAAAATTGCCTTTTTCTATTTTTGCATCTCCGGGCAGTTTACTAAGTATAAAATCATATTCTAACGACTCAATAATTCTATCTGATATATCTTTATATTCTATTTGAACTTTTTCCACGGTAAACTTTTTATAATCACCAAGCTTAATAATTCTGCTATTATCTGCACCATAAACATTAAGCATCGCTTGAGCATATTCGTCAATTTTACACTTGCTAAAGCACTGATTAATACAAATGGATATACCTGTAATAACTATTATAATAAAAAGTATTATTAAACATACTATATTTTTACTTTTGTGCAATTTATATTTCATGATATTTTTACTTCTCTCAATATTTTAACTACTACTTTTTCTGATTTATAGGGAAGATTCCCTCTTTCCTGACATTATGTTGCTGATTTTGATTTTCAGGCTTATCTTTATTTGTGATAGAATTAAATACTATTGAAATAATAATCTAAAACAATTACTTATCTCCTGCACTACATTCACCAATTAATGATAAAGTTCTGGTTTCTTTTTCTTCTTTATATACTATTACTTCTTCCTCATCATTTCCTATCCACTCATCATATACACCTGCTGATTGATTGGTTCGTGCACTGGTCAAAAATTCATCACAATACTCCTTTGTAAGCAATTTCAGTGCAACCATATTTGCAATATTTGAAAATAATTCCGTATCAAAAAATTCTTCTTTCGATGAACATATATAATCCACATTATAACCGGCACCTTCACCCATACTTGAATCTGCATACATAAAATGTATGTTTATTGTTATGTAATTATTTTCTGTCAGCATAACCATAAATTCCGAACTGCTATAGGCTCCTTCTGAATCATACTTATCTTCTTTTCTTTGTATAATTATATCACTATCATAATCTTCTATTTCTGTTTGTAATTGAGAATAAAACTCTTCAGCATACTGCTTGTTTTTATCTATTGCATTGCTTTTATTATTAGCCTCAACCAATGTATTTACTTGATTCAGTAATACAAAAAATACAATTATAACAATAGGTACAATTATTACAGCACAAATATTTTTTTTCATTTATATCACTCCAATCTAAGAACAAAATGTAGCTTGCGACGGAAATTCAAAGAATTTTCCTCTATGATATAAAAAACTGCCATAGAAACCTATGACAGTTATAATATCACTGAAGTAATGCGCTTCCCCTTCTGCCGTAAATCCCCTGTTAATTATCCCATATGCAACACTTTCTTTTAAAGTACATTACTGTACTTTTATGCTATAGTTATATGATACGACACTTTTTGCACATTTTCAATTGAATTTTTACATTTTTTGGAATTGTAATTCTTATTACTCTATCTGCCAGTCCACTGGTTCTAATCCGGCAGATGTAAGAAATTCATTTGCCTTACTAAAATGTCTGCACCCAAAAAATCCCCTGTATGCCGATAATGGGCTTGGGTGTGGGGCTTCCAGTACCAGATGCTTTGGATTATTAAGCATCACTTTTTTGTTCTGTGCAGGCCTTCCCCACAGCATAAAGACTATTGGACGTTCCTGCTCATTTAAAATCTTAATTACTGCATCAGTAAATTCTTCCCATCCTATGCCCCTGTGTGAATTTGCCTGATGCGCACGTACTGTTAGTACGGTATTAAGAAGAAGCACACCCTGCTCGGCCCATTTTTTCAAATAACCATGATTAGGAATCTTGCATCCCAAATCATCATGTAATTCTTTATATATATTTACAAGAGATGGGGGTATGTCTACATCCGGTTTTACTGAAAAACACAGTCCATGTGCCTGACCGGGTTCATGATATGGATCCTGACCCAGAATTACTACCTTTACTTCGTTAAGCGGCGTAAGGTGAAATGCATTAAATAAATCATCTGCCATCGGATAGATAATTCTTGTATTGTATTCCTTTACTATTGTATTTCTCAATTCTGCATAATATGGTTTTTTAAACTCAACACTAAGTGGTTTTAACCAATCATTACTTATTGCCGGCATATCTTACTGATACTCCTTGTCCATCTAAGTATTTCTTAACTTCATTTATTTCAAGCTCTTTATAATGGAACAATGATGCCGCCAGTGCTGCATCAGCCTTTCCAACTGTAAGGGCATCTTTAAAATGTTCCAGTTTTCCCGCTCCTCCTGAAGCAATTACAGGAATCGAAACATTTTCTGATATTATCCTGGTAAGTTCAATATCATATCCGTCTTTTGTTCCATCACAGTCCATACTCGTAAGCAATATTTCACCTGCTCCCAAATGTTCTGCCTTCATTGCCCATTCGACAGCATCAATTCCCATATCAACTCTGCCACCATTTTTATATATATTCCATCCGCCATCAGGTCTTCTCTTTGCATCAATTGCAACAACAACACACTGGCTTCCAAATTTGTCTGCCGCCTCACTTATCAATGTTGGGTTCATAATAGCTGCTGTATTTACAGAAATCTTATCTGCTCCTTCCCTGAGCAATTCTTTAAAATTATCTACAGTACGTATTCCCCCTCCTACGGTAAATGGTATAAATACTCTTTCAGCTACCTTTCTTACCATATCAATAACGGTAGCCCTATTGTCACTTGAAGCTGTAATATCCAGAAACACCAATTCATCTGCTCCTGCCTTATCATAAGCTTCAGCTACCGTTGCCGGGTCTCCTGCATCCTTTAGATTTACAAAATTTATTCCTTTAACCACTCTGTTATTATTAACATCCAGACATGGTATAATTCTCTTTGTGTGCATAATATCTCCTCTTTGGATAATTAAATATAGTAATTATAACCTTGCAAAATTCTTAAGAATTGTCAATCCGACATCACTGCTCTTTTCAGGATGAAACTGGCATGCAAAAACATTGTCCTTTTCTACTGATGCATGTATATGAGTACTATATTCTGTTGTTGCCTTTACTGTATACTCATCATCTGCTTTCAGATAATATGAATGTACAAAATATACATATGAATTATCAGGTACATCCTTGAATAATCTTCCCTCATTTTGTAACTTCAGATTATTCCACCCTATATGCGGAATTTTCAATTCAGGAGCATCAGGAATATGCAATATTTTTCCTTTCAAAATGCCCAGTCCGGAAACTCCCGGGCTCTCATCACTGCTTTCATATAAAAGCTGCAGACCTAAGCATATTCCTAAAAACGGAGTCTTCTTATCAACTATTTTGTTAATAGTTTCCTCCAGATTATATTTTCTCAGCTTACCCATAGCATCGCCAAACGAACCTACCCCGGGAAGTATTACTTTATCCGCAGCAAGTATCTCATCAGAATTTCTCGATATTACCGCTTCTTCTCCTAAATAGTTTAAGGCTTTTTCAACACTTTTTAGGTTTCCTGCATCATAATCAATTATTGC
>JBJEMK010000135.1:0-32428 GCA_051879635.1 Eubacterium sp. | reverse complement strand
TAATATAAAGGGGAAATTTATGTATTCAATATTAATAGTAGAAGATGACGAACTGCAATTTAAAAATTTAAAATCAATTATTTCTAAATATAAACCGGACTGGAAAATATACTATGCTTCTTCTCTGGATGAAGGATATCAGCTGGCACTAACATATGATATACAATTGTTTTTTATGGATGTAATGTTAGATGCCTCCACAAAAGAATTGAATGATAACAATGGAGTATTTCTGGGATATAAGCTACGACATATAGAACGTTATAAAAATACTCCTTTTATTTTTATAACTTCATGTCCTGAAGAAATCACGCGTGCAGTTAATGACCTGCATTGCTATAGTTACATATTAAAACCATATATGCCTGAAGATATAATAAATGCCATTGACTCAGTAACAGCATCTCCATTAATGGGAAAGCCAAAATTGTCTTTTCGTGATCCATCCGGGATACGTGTCAAACTTTCTTCTGATGATATAATATTAGTAGAATCATCAGGTCATTTATTATTAATTCATACTACTACAGGTATCTTTGAAACCAGAGATTTTACATTAAACGGCATAATGAAACTGCTCAGTCATGATTTTGTGAGATGCCACAAGAAATATATTGTCAATATACTGTGGGTAGAAACTTTCGACCGCCCTAATAACTATATCGGGCTAAGAAGTATTGATAAGCCAATTCCAGTAGGAAGGACATATAAGAATACTCTCGTTGAAAGGAACTTATAATTAATGTTACAAATGTTTTTCTTAAACATTATAGTTTATGCACTGGAAATGTTACTATATTATATTATCGGCTGTGCCTTTTTAAATCTAAAGGTGTTAAAGTCTTATGATATATTATTGCGACAATTGTTTTTTGTAGTTCTGTATGCAGCAGTTGATACACTATTAGGCATGACACACTATATATATTTAATATTAATATTTGTTGATGTTAGTATGTTTGTCATTTCTTTTAAACAAAAAATATTTAATGGTGTATGCCTTTATATTGCGTGCTTTATGACTGTTTTAGCTTGTCAGATTATACCTGCCGCAATTGTTACTATATCAAGAATTCAAACTGAAACTTTTTCTACAAATCTTATTGGTACTATAATTACCTTTCTTCCAATTATACTAATATATAATTTTTTACCATGCCATAAAGTATTTAATTTTTTGATTTGCAAAGATTTTATTATTAAACTTATTATTGGCAATAGTTTTGTTATATGTATGATTGTATCTGTTAGTTTTCATTTTATGAGTAGCACACTATATGAAAACTGTCTTTCTATATTTGGTATTATTTTATTGATTATATTCATTGATGGCGAACTTGTAATTAGCAGATTTAAACAACAGAAAAGTGCACAGAAATTGAAAAGTTATGAGGATTATCTGCCAATTGTTGATGAACTTATCACACAGGTACGCCATAAACAACATGATTATGACAATGATATTCAGGCACTGCGTTCATTGCCACTTACATATCACGACTATGATTCGTTAGCACAAAGTATCAGGTCATATTCAGGTGATTTCTATAAAGATAAATTGCCATTAACCTTATTAAAAATAAATATGAAATTAGTTGCGGGATTTTTATTCAGCAAATACAAAGAAGCTGAAAGTGAAAAGAAATATATGCATCTCAATATTATTGACTATGACTTTGCCACTAAAGTTCCAGAATATATACTTGTAGAAATGTTTGGAATATTGCTTGATAATGCAATTGAAAATACAAAAAACAAAGAAGATATTTATGTAATTATAAAAAACAGCGATGATAATACTAAAACCCGCTTAACAGTAAAAAATCCAGGGCCTTTAGTTACTCCTGAGTTCTGTAAAAATCTATTCACAGAAGGTTATTCCACTAAAACCGATACTACAAATCCTCATGGAATAGGTCTGAGAAAATTAAAAAAGCTCACCAATGAATATGATGGTGAGCTCAGCGTTGAAAATGATGTTATTGATTCTGTCAATTATTTGTGCTTTGAATTAGAGGTATAAATTTTCTTTTAGCTGCTACAATTAATGTTTCTATTTCTTGAATCAGCAAAAAACACGGTATAACATTAGCCAGTTTATGTGGCAACCACAAATATGCCACAAACATAATACCTATTCCTATTATCCCTTTTATTTTCATGCGGCTCTTTTGTTTATATGTATAAACAGGGCGCATAGGATGAGGTAAAGGAGCTAAAATCAACATATATACTATTTCTATTATAAATACTCCCGTTATAATTGCGTTATCAGCACTAAACACTCTTGAGAACAGAAGCACTCCACAAAAATATATGAGTGAAAATGCAAAGCAACCCCAAAAGGTTTTCATATGTGCACCACCAATATATAATCGTGTGCACAAAAGTGTGATTACACAAACGATGAATTCCTCCATCATTCCCAATGATGCAAATATTAACAGTAACATTATTATTTTCTCTGATTCATTTAAAAACGTTAATAAAGTATATTTTATTTTTTCCAAATCATCGTTACTGTAATCTGCTAACTTTGTTATTTTGTTCAAATAACAATTAATAATTGCCTTATTCATTATCTATCAACTCCTGATTGTAGTGTAGCACTATAATCAGAAATTGACTAGATTTCAACAAAAAGTTGTCATAAACGACGTGTATAACGACACGAATGACATATTTTAAATATTATGACCAGCCTTTTTTAAATATGATTTTATAATTGGTTTTTCTATTATTCTCTTTAAAACTATCTGTATTTCCTCTTTGGACGATATAGGCTTTACAAGTATCGAATATATACCGGTCCTATTAGCTCCCCATATATCTGTAAAAATCTGATCTCCTACAAACATAGTATTTGACTTATTTGTATTCATCAACTCCATAGCTTTTATATAATTCTTTCTTGATGGCTTACCTGCATTACAGATATACTTTGAAGACACCGCATCTGCAAATGGCTTTACTCTCTCTTTATTATTATTTGATATAAGACATGTATCATACCCCAGACCCCTTAACAGTTCGAACAATTCTATTGCTGCATCTGCTACAGGAGCTCCGTGCATAACCAGAGTATTATCTATATCAAATATTATTCCTCTATATCCCTCTTTTTCATACTTTGAAAAATCTATTCTGTATGCTGACGGCTGATAATCATTTGGATAAAAAGCTTTAAACATATTTACCTCTATTTATCAAGCAGCTTCTTGAGTTCTTTCATAAATGTATTTACATCCTTAAATTCTCTATAAACAGATGCAAATCTTACGTACGCAACCTGATCTAACTCTTTTATTTTGTCCATTACTATTTCACCTATTACTGTACTGGAAACTTCTTTTGCTTCCAAATTAAAAATTTCGTTTTCTATCTCCTCCAAAATCTCTGTAATCTGGTCTATTGATACCGGTCTTTTATGACAGGAACGTATAATACCAGCTTCAATCTTGTTTCTATCATATGGTTCTCTGTTGTTATCTTTTTTTATTACAATAAGCGGTATGTTCTCTACCTTCTCATATGTTGTAAAACGCTTATTGCACTTTTCACACTGTCTACGCCTTCTGATTGAATTAGAATCTTCTGCCGGCCGTGAATCAATTACTTTGGTATTTTCTTCTCCGCAAAATGGACATTTCATGTATGTATCCCCCAATCAAATTTAGTTCACATAACTTGATTATAGATAATTTTTTCCAATTGGTCAAGTTTAATATTTACACTTATGACTTACGGATTTTTCGTCAACTTCTACCAGAATTATATCTGGTCCCACCTGCCTGATACATCCAAATGGTATTATATATTCTATTTCTGCACCACACAGTCCCAAAAACTTTCCCGGACCGGGAACTATTATGGCATGAATGCATCCTGTTCCCATATCAAATTCAAGATCTGACACAAATCCCAGCCTCTTACAATCAACGGAATTAATAACTTCCTTTTGTTTCAGATGGCATATTCGCACTCTATGTAACTACCTCCCTTCATAAATTATTAATTTTCCCATGTCATATTAACTAAGATACATTCTCATACTTTTTAAAGCATTTTTTTCAAGCCTGCTTACCTGTGCCTGCGATATTCCTATTTCTTCTGCTACTTCCATTTGTGTTCTGCCTTTATAAAATCTCATGTCAATTATTTCCCGCTCACGCTGTGGCAGTCTACGTATAGCTTCAGCCAGTGATATTTCCTCTACCCAGTTGTCTTCTTTATTTTTCTTGTCACTTATCTGATCCATTACATATAATGTATCTCCACCTTCCGAATATACCGGTTCATGGAGTGATACCGGACTTTGAATTGCATCCAATGCAACTATAATATCCTGGGGATCAATTTCAATCTCCTTTGCAATATCTCCAATGGTTGGTTCCTGCAAATTCCTTTTCATCAGATTCTCTTTTGCATATATTGCTTTATATGCAGTATCTCTTAAAGATCTGCTTACCCTTATTGAATTGTTATCTCTTAAATATCTTCTTATTTCACCTATAATCATAGGGACAGCATAAGTTGAAAATTTAACCTGCTGTGTCACATCAAAATTATCAACCGCTTTCATAAGACCAATGCAGCCTATTTGAAATAAATCATCCACATTTTCATTGGTTCCCGTAAATCTTTGTATAATGCTCAGAACTAATCTCAAATTTCCTTTTATATAAAGTTCTCTGGCTTCTTTATCGCCTTTTAAAATACGTTCAAAAAGCTCTTCCTTTTCTGCCTCACCTAATAATGGCAGTTTTGATGTGTTAACACCACATATTTCAACTTTATATAGCGCCATTTTACATTTCCTCCGTCAACCATTTTTATACCTAAATGATTGACGGAGGGAGTGCCTTTTATACCTTTTATTCAAATTTTACAATTTCCTTTTTTAACCTTTTAATTATCTTTTTTTCCAGTCTGGAAATGTATGATTGAGAAATTCCCAGTAAATCTGCCACCTCCTTTTGCGTCATTTCTTCTCCATCTTCTCTGTTTAATCCATATCTCAATTCTACAATTGTTCTTTCTCTTTTACTCAATTTTTCTATAGCTTTTTTAAGAAGACTTTTTTCCACCTCATCTTCAATATCTCTATATATCACGTCCTCGTCGGTCCCCAATATGTCAGAAAGCAATAATTCGTTTCCATCCCAATCTACATTAAGCGGCTCATCTATTGATACTTCCATCTTTGTTTTACTGTTTCGTCTTAAATACATAAGTATTTCATTTTCAATACATCTGGATGCATATGTTGCCAATTTAATGTTTTTATCCTTGTTAAATGTATTAATGGATTTTATAAGTCCTATTGTGCCTATGGAAATTAAATCCTCTACACCTACCCCTGTATTATCAAATTTTTTGGCAATGTAAACTACAAGTCGCAAATTATGTTCTATTAGCATGGATTTTGCTTCCTTATCTCTTACTCCCCCTAAATCGTTTATTGCTGCAACCTCTTCTTCTGATTCCAATGGCGGTGGAAGCACATCAGAACCCCCGATATAATGTATATCTCCTTCTTTAGAAAACAACATGTTTCGAAAAGTTGGTACGACTTTTAATTGCATTTTGTTTGGTATTGATACTTTAATTACCATATTATCTCCCCTAAAATTTTGCCACCTGCGGATGCAGAAGCATGTCGTACTCCCCTTTTGACGACAGCCTCTTTTCATATATTCCAAGCATCGGACCTGTGACTTTTATTTTTGCTCCTTCCTTTGTTATTTCCATATAGTCTATCTGCACACCCAACAGTATGCCTTTTTCCTTTCCCAAGGAGTTAAATGGTATTACCCTGACTAACTCTTTTGTATAATCTCCCAATCCCAGTTTTTGGTATGTATCCCTTTCAATAATGCTTACAGGCTTACCACTAATGGGCTCTAACAGACAATTTCCTGTATCAATAATTGCTGTAGCCATAGTTGATTTTCCTGCATTTTCTAATTTTACATTACATAAACTCCTGCTTATGCTCATATGTTCCACAAGACATCTTAAAAGTATACTTATAATTCCAAATGCCATTATAATCATTATTGGAAAAAATGAAATCTTAGTATATAGCACATTTATTATTCCGTTTGCAGTAAATGTGATTAAATAAAGCAATGCTGACCTCTTTATCATTTTTCGTATATCTGCAATGCCAAATGCAACTATTATCATAATCGTACTTATAACAACATATGTACAAAGCATCCATATAATGCCATCTGCGTTTGTTACTAAAATAATACAGGCATATACAGCCCCTATTAACGCCGACATCACTAGTCTAAAAACTGTTTTTTTCTTAAGAATACATCTGAGAATTAGAAGAATTAAAAAATCCATAAGGAAATTAATGGCAAAATACACATCTAAATATATTACCTTCATGTGTGCCTCCTTATGAACCATTGGGATAATAGAATTATATATTATTGTAGTTGCAGTTGTTGTCGAAATGAGTAAAAACTAAAAAATAATTTATTGACAATTTTCGTCTGTAAATCAATGTTTATTATTTATAATCAAAAAGCAATGGCATCTTAATTGATACCATTGCTTTTATAGTAATATATTTTGTCACTCTTTCAATTCTTCAAAAGAATATCCGTTTTCCTTGGCATATGCTTCTGCAGTAGACCCTTTTACCGCATGGAACGTAAGGTCTTTACTACAGCCGTCAAAGGCGTCTGAAGCTATTTCTACATTGCTGCTATAAATAGTAACGTCTTTAATATTGTAGCAATTATAAAATGCCTCATGAGCAATTTCACTGGTACTTTCCGGTATTTCAATACTTTTAATACATATGCAATTTTTAAAAGCTGAAGGACCTATCTTTTCAAGATTAGCCGGAAATATTACTTCTTTTAATGATTCACATCCTTCAAATGCAGTACCACCTATATTCTTTAATGAATCAGGAAAAGTCAGCTTTTCTATTGCTGTCATTGCAAATGCCTGTATCCCAATTTCTTCAAGATTTGGGGGAAACTTTATTGATTTAAGATTTTTGGCACAATAAAATGCAGCCTCTCCAATATATGTTACTGAACTTCCCATATCTATTTCTTCAAGGTTTGGAATAGATTCAAATGCCGAATCATCAATTTTTTCTACTGAATCGGGTATGGTTATACTTATCATATTTATGTATTTCCCTAATGAATCCTCCCCAATAATCTTAATACCTTCCGGAAGCGTCACTTTATATGCAGCCCATTGGTCACAATAAACCTCCAGTGTATCTGAACTACCTGAAAGTTCTGTTGCAGCCATAATGTCAATGAGTTTATCTCCTGTATATTCTATAAGGGTTTTTGTATTGTCATCAATATTTAAATCTTTATCAGATATATTCAGATTTAATATCTGTGCATTATCCTCCTCATAATGGCTGCTTTCATTTATACTTTGTGACTCATTGCCATGCTGCTCTACACTTGTATTATTTGATGTTGAGCAACCTGATATCATTACGATAATGCATGTTGTTAATATTAACGTTATTCCATTTTTGATTTTCATTTGTAATCCTCCTAATTAATTATTTTTATAACACAAAAAGCAATGGCGTCTTAATTGATACCATTGCTTTTATAGTCTTATATATATTCCATTGTATAATCCATACTATAGTTGTAGAATTTATTACCCATAATAATATCCCCCTTGCAATTGCACAACCCATTTATTAACTATTGAATTTCCCTGTGATATCTCCCATATATTGACAGTTTATTTATAAATGAATTATAACATGCTATCACTATCTCTTTTGGAGGAAGTCCGGAATTTTGATTGATTTTTCAGGTATTGATGATTCCGGCTTTGTTACCTTTGCAAGTCCTTCGTATGATGGTGTAACAGAAGGCTTTACAACCGGCTTTGACTGAAATGTTGTATGTGCTGATGTATAACTGCTCTTAAATGGCACTCCTTTTGGAGATGAGCCTTCAATTCCTGTAGCAATTACAGTAATAGTACATTCATCAGGATATGTATCATCATATCTTGCACCGAATATTACATTGGCATTATCTCCGGCAAGTTCTGTTATATAACTTGCTGCCTCATTTGCCTCAAAGAGACTTACATCTCCTGTTACATTAATAATAACATGTGAAGCTCCTGTTATTGTTGTCTCAAGAAGTGGACTTGTAACAGCCATCTGTACTGCTTCCATTGCCTTATCATCACCACTTGCTGTACCGATACCGATATGAGCGATACCCTTGTCCGTCATAACTGTCTTAACATCTGCAAAGTCAAGATTGATAAGTGCTGTTTCTGTAATGAGGTCTGTAATTCCCTGTACTGACTGCTGTAATACTTCATCAGCTTTTTTAAGAGCTTCAGGCATTGTAGTCCTTCTGTCAACAATTTCAAGTAATTTGTCATTAGGAATTACAATTAATGTATCAACATTCTCTTTTAATTTTTCTATACCGTTAAGTGCATTTGTCATACGTGTCTTTGCCTCAAATCTGAAAGGCTTTGTAACAACACCAACTGTAAGAATTCCCATTTCTTTGGAAATCTTGGCAACTACAGGTGCAGCCCCTGTTCCGGTTCCGCCGCCCATACCACATGTTACAAACACCATATCTGCACCCTGTAACATCTGCGCTAATGCTTCCATGCTTTCTTCTGCCGCTGCTTCTCCTACTTCCGGCTGTGCTCCTGCACCAAGACCCTTGGTAAGCTTTTCACCAATCTGTATTGTTGTTGGAGCCTTTGATTTCTTAAGAGCCTGTATATCTGTATTGACAGATATAAACTCTACTCCACCGATATTCTCATCTATCATTCTGTTAACAGCATTATTACCTGCGCCGCCAACTCCGACTACTATAATTTTAGCCTGTGTATCCAATTCATTCGTTTTAATTTCAAGCAAGGTTTCGTCCTCCTTCGTTTTACCCAAATAATAATAAATTTATTAAAGAGCTAAATGTACGCGCACTTAGCCACATATAATACTATAATATATTCTCTTTAAAAAAATTTCAATAGAATATTCAAAAAATTTCAATCCTACTAGTCTCTTTTTAAAGTATAGCTTCCATCTTCAGCCAGTTCTTTCATATCAAGTGTTCCTGAATATCCCTCCAGATTAGTATATAAATCATTCAGAGTAACCATTTTTTCATTTATATCAGAGTTTCCCAACTCAACTTTTACATTATCAATATATAAAGTAGTTTCCAGCTTATCTGATATATATATCTTGTCCACTTTTAAAGCGTACTTCTCTAATGTCTGAGTTACATCTAATAATAATGAAAACACTTTTTCATTTTCTACCGGAAGCTTTTCATACAAAACTATATAATCAAAAGTCATTCCTGTAACTTTTGGAATATTATCAAGGATTTCCGTAGAACTTTCAACTACCATTCCATCTTTGTCAAAATACATATTGTTCCCCATATATTCAATATAACCAACTATGCTCTTTTCATAGACTGTTATTTTCACGGAATTGTAAGATTCGATTTCAATATCATAATCTTCAACAAACGCAATCTCTTTCTTTTTTCCAAACGTATTTTCAAAGAAAAATAATACGGTATTACGTTCATAATTATTTTCAAATATATAATCCTTTATCTCTTCGTCAGTATATTTTTCATTTCCCGTCACATCTATATTTTCAATTTTGAATATCATAAAAAATGCCAGCATAAAAACAGTTATTAAAAGAATAACAATTAGCACTATTACTTTTTTAGAAACATTCTTTTCGCTGTATTCGCTTTTGTTTCTTCTCATTTCATTCTCCTGCTATCGTTTATATGCTTGTGATTCTTCCACCCAGTGACTGTATATCATGACATATATTTTCATATCCCCTCATGATATATTCCGTATGGTTAATAATCGTTTCATCTTCTGCCATAAGTGCGGCTATTACTAATGCTGCCCCTCCCCTTAAATCCATGGCATCCACACTTACACCCTGAAGTCTCTTTACACCTTTTACTATAATGGTATCCGGTTTATCTATGGTAATATCTGCTCCCATTTTTATTAATTCTTTAGTAAATCCAAACCGGGATTCAAATATCTTTTCTACAATTTTAGTTTCACCTTTTGATTTTGCTGCGACAGCTGTCATCTGAGGCATCATATCGGTAGGAAATCCGGGATATGGGCTTGTAATAAAGTCAGGAACTGATAACATCTTATATGGCTGGCTTACAATCCTGACTGCATTTGCATATGGAGTTATAACACATCCCATTTTACGCAAATGGTTAATTGTTGACAACATTTCTTCGCTATATACTTTTTCAAATACAGCCTCTCCGCCAATACCTGCTACTGATGCCATATAAGTTGCCGCAACAATTCTGTCACCGGGTATTTCATATTCAACCTCTCTGCATTCCTTCATTCCCTCAACTACAATAGTTCTTCCCATAGTCTGAACATTGGCTCCCATTAGTGTGAGAAAATCTGCCAATGCGGATATCTCCGGTTCTAAAGCAACATTTTTAATTACTGTAATTCCTTTTGCACCTGCAGCAGCCAGCATTATGTTCTCGGTTGCTCCAACGCTCGGCAGCCTGAACTGTATTTGTGCCGGTTCAATATGCGTTGTTTTTGCACATATATGACTGTCTTCTTCCCGTATGTCTATATTCATCTGGGTAAACGCTGTAAGATGTATATCAATAGGGCGTTTACCGATGGCACATCCACCCGGATTAGTAATAACTGCTTCACCATTTCTTGCCAGCAATGCTCCCAGAAATATAATTGATGATCTCAGCCTTTTTACCAATTTATCAGGAATTTCTGTGGATAATTCTCCTGACGCATCAATTATGAGTTCATCATTCTCCCAAGATACATTACATCCTATATATTCTAATATATCAATCGTCGAAAACACATCGGTAATTTTAGGAACATGTTTTAAACGTGTAATTTTCCTATTAATAATTGCTGCTGCCATAATTGGCAGAACAGCATTTTTAGAGCCCTGAATTTCTAATACACCATTCAATTTCTCTGTTTTGCAAACTTTCAGAGCCACACCTAAACCCCCAGATGCCATATATACCATAATATTCATCAGCAGGTAAAAAGTTGACTATTTATTCTATGCTCTTGCCTTGATACTTCTGGATACGGAAAGTACCATTCCCATTTCAATAAGCAGAAACATAATTGAAGTACCTCCATAACTTATAAACGGAAGTGTTACCCCTGTATTAGGAATGGAATTTGTCACAACTGCAATATTAAGTATTACCTGAATTGCTATATGTCCCATTACCCCGATTACAATAAAGGAGCCAAATGTATCAGGTGCATTGTTTGCAATAACCATAAATCTGCGCACCATGAATCCAAAAAGTAATATTATGGCAATGGCACCAAAAAGACCAAGTTCCTCACAAATAATTGTAAATATCATATCATTCTGGGCTTCAGGCACAAATCCAAGTTTTTGAACACTCTGTCCTAATCCCTTGCCAAAGAGTCCGCCTGAGCCTATAGCATACAATCCTTGTAATACCTGATATCCACCATCTGCAGAATATGATTCAGGGTCAAGCCATACCATTACACGACTGAGTCTGAAGCTGGAACCAAGCAGCAAAAATGCACCTATTCCAACAGCTGCGACTCCTATAAATACCAAGAAATGACTATACTTCGGACTTGCCACAAATACCATTACTATAGCTATACCCATAATAATAATAGCTGTACTGAGATTAGATGTTACAATGGCTATTAACCCAACAAATGGAATTGCAAATGCAATTACTTTTATAATCGTTTTTAAGTCTCCCATTTGTTTTGCACATTTACTTATCATCCATGCAAGAAAAACTATTACCGCAATCTTTGCAATTTCCGCCGGCTGTATGGTCATAGGACCTACTCCTACCCACCGCCTTGCACCATTGTATTCTACTCCCAGAGGTGTAATAACCAACAATATTGCTACTATTGCCACAACATATAAATGAAAAGTAAATTTTGCCCATATATGATAATCAGCAAATGCAACCATCGTCATTAAAATAAGTCCGAGAGCAGTTGCAAATGCCTGTTTCTTTAAATAGTATGCAGCATCTCCGGTAGTATTAAAAGCGACATATGAACTGGTGCTATAAAGCATAACAAGCCCAAAGCATAACAGAAATATAATTATGAAAAGAAGACTATAATCAAAATATGTACCTTTTTTATTTTTTAAAGTCCGGCCTGTTCTTCCCATATTACTCCTTTCTAATCTTCAAGCGCATTTACACATTCCTTAAAAATTCTGCCACGCTCTTCATAATTCTTAAACATTCCCCAGCTTGCACAGCATGGAGATAATAGCACTTCATATCCTTCAGAGGCCTGCGATGCTGCTTCATTTACAGCATCCTGCATTGAATCAACCATAGTTATATTGTTAAATCCCTGGGCTCTGGCCGCCTTTGCTATTTTGTCTTTTGTCTCTCCCATCAAAATAAGACCCTTTACTTTTTCACCAAAAGTATTTATCCATTCGTCATACGTTGAATTTTTATCATATCCACCAGCTATCACAATAGTCGGCTTTGTCATTGCCTCTACCGCTTTAATTGAAGCATCCGGATTTGTTCCTTTAGAGTCATTGTAATATATAACACCCTTCTTTGTTGCCACATATTCTATTCTATGCTCAACTGCCTTAAAATCAATTATGGTTTTTCTTATAATACTTACAGGCACTCCCAGTCCCATTGCAATACCAATAGCTGCCATTACGTTCTCAACATTATGCATTCCTACAAGATTCATTTCATCTATATTTAGTATTGGTGTGTCTATACAATCTGCAGAATATATTATAGTTTTATCCAAAAGTGATATTCCTTCATCTAATTTTCTTTTACTGCTGAAAAATACAACTTTGCAATTAAGTTTTTTGGAATATTTTCTAAGAATTTTATCTTCGTAATTTAATATACATATTTCATCTTTGCTCTGATTTTTTGCAATACTCATCTTGACATCTGTATAATTTTCCATAGTATAATGCCGGTTAAGATGATCCGGTGTAATATTTAATACTGCTGTCACTTCAGGATGAAATTCGTCAATAGTTTCTAATTGAAAACTACTTATTTCAGCTACTATTACTGATTCATCTATTGTTTCATAAGCTATATTTGTATATGGATTTCCAATGTTCCCTACGACAAATGTACTGTCAAAATAATTTTTGGCGATTTCACCGACCAAAGCTGTTGTTGTTGTTTTACCATTAGTTCCAGTTATGGCGGCAATCCTTCCCTTCCCCAATCTGTAAGCAAGCTCTATTTCTCCCCATATTGTAACCCCTTTATCTCTTACACGATTCACAAATTCTGCATCAATCGGAACACCCGGACTTATAACCATAATGTCTGTCTTATCGATAATATCATCTGGAAGTTCCCCGATAATAATCTCTACATTATTTGAATTTTCTAACTTTTTCTTTATTTCTTCTTTTGTTAATTTATCATTTTCATCATATAATATTATGTTTGCGTCTATTTTCTGCAGAAGGGAAACTGCTCCCATTCCACTTATACCTGTTCCTGCAACAAGATATGTTTTTATATTACTTTTCATACTATCCACCTGTTTTCTTAATCAATGAGTTTACACAGTATTTTATAATGCCAGATATGCCAATAAACAAAGCACGGCAGTTATTACTGCAAATCCGGCTACCACCTGCGTCTCACTAAAACCACACAATTCAAAATGATGGTGAATTGGTGCCATCTTAAATATTCTCTTTCCATGTGTAAGCTTAAAATAAGTTACCTGTATAATAACTGAAACCACTTCAATAAGATATATAAATGCAACTATTATTATGAATAACGGCATTTTAAGCATATATGCCGTAGATGCCACAAACCCGCCCAAAGCAAGTGAACCTGTATCTCCCATAAACACCTTTGCAGGATGTTTATTAAACAGAAAAAATCCAAGCAATGCACCGGCTACTGCACCTGTGATTGGCGTAATTTGCACTCCTCTAATATATGCTGCTGATGTAAAAAATACTGCTATTATTACAGTAACGCTTGTTGCCAGTCCGTCTAATCCGTCAGTAAAATTAGCTCCATTAACTGTTCCCAGCATTACAAAAATAAACATTATAATATACAGCCATAACGGCATTGTTATACTTCCGTAGAATGGTATTATTGTTTCAGTTCCAAGGTCTGAATATTTAAGTATATATATTAAAAATATAACAGCTACTATGAATTGTCCCAGCATTTTCTGCCATGCACGCAGGCCCAGATTCCTTTTCATTACTACCTTTATGTAATCATCAAGAAATCCTATAAGCCCAAATCCTATTGTAACAAATAGTATCGGTATAATCTGTACATTACTTTTGATAAAAAAAAGTGATGTAATTATAATGCTTCCAAGAATTACAAGTCCTCCCATAGTAGGGGTACCGCTTTTCGCCTGATGCGATTTAGGTCCTTCTTCTCTTATATATTGTCCGAACTTAAGCTTTTTAAGAAATGGTATTACTATCGGACATAATATAACGCTTATTATAAATGACATAATTACTGCTGCTGTCGTTCTCATCTTTTCTCCTGTCCTGATACAGTTATTCTTCAACTCCTGTTTCATCCCCATTGTCACTAAGAGTTCCTGTATCGTTTTTTTCTATTCCCAGATAAGGAAGAATGTTTTCATACAATTCACGTATTAATGGTGCTGCAACTGAACCTCCGTAATAAACTCCCTGTGGTTCATCTACTATGGCAATTGCAATTACTTCCGGATTTTCCGCCGGTGCAAAGCCTATAAATGATGCAATGTATTTATTTGCGCTTCTTGGAAGTTTTTGTGAGGTTGCTGTTTTACCTCCAATTGAATATCCTTCTATGGATGCTTTAGCACCCGTTCCTTCAGAAATAACCTTTTCCAGTATATACTGCATTGTCTTGGATGTTTCCGAAGAAATAACATTATCTGTGGTTTCATACTCAAATGTTTTGACAATATTGCCTTCTGTATCTCTTACTTCTACACCAAAATGCGGAGTAACCAGTGTACCACCATTAATAACAGCACTTGCTGCTGTCAAAAACTGTATTGGTGTTATCTGAAATGACTGGCCAAATGACATTGTTGCCAGTTCTACAGGTCCTACATCTTCTTCTTTATGAATTATAGTAGAGGCTTCACCCGGCAAATCAATGCCTGATATAGATAACAGTCCCAACCTTCCCATATAATCAAAAAAATTTTCTGTTCCAACTCTTAATCCTACTTCAATAAAGACCGGATTGCAAGAGTTCATTGTTGCCTGAAGAAAGGTTTCTGCTCCGTGACCTGTTGTTTTATGGCATCTAATACGGCGGTCTTCAACAATTGCAAACCCCGGACATGAAAAATTGCTGTCAATATTTACCACTCCCATTTCCAGTCCTGCAGCAGCTGTTACTATTTTAAACGTAGACCCCGGTTCGTATGTATCATTAATACATTGATTTCTCCACATACGATTCAACAGTTCCAGATACTCCTTGCTTCCTGCTTCCAAATCTGTTTCATAATTTAGTGTAAAAGGATTATTTAAATCAAATTCCGGAGCATTAACCATTGCCATAATTTCACCATTTTGAGGATTCATAACTATTATTGAAACATAATTGGCTTCTTTGGCTTCAAGCGCATTATATGCTATTTGTTCGGCATATTGCTGAATATTATAATCCAGACTTATATACAAATCATTTCCGGATATTGACTCTTTTCTATCTTCAAGTGCCCCTTCTAACTCTATTCCTTTTGAATTAGTAAGAGTTAAAATCTTTCCATCTACTCCTTCCAGATATTCATCATACCATACTTCCAATCCGATAATACCTTGATTATCTGCTCCTGTAAAGCCCAAAACTTTGGAAGCTAATGTTGAAAATGGATAATATCTTTTGTAGTCTTCATCTATTTTAACTCCATCCAGATTATAAGCTCTTATTTTGTCTCCTGTTTCTTTGTCAATATTAGAGGCAATCCTTTCTATTGAGCTTACTTTTTCAACTCTCTTTCTAACTTTCTCTTCGGAAATCCCCAGTTCCTTTACAAGCATATTGATTACTGCTTCCTGATCAGTAATCTGACTATGTATTACGGAAACTGTACATACTGTTTTATTAGTTGCCAGCACTGTTGTTCCCGAGGCATCAATTATTTTTCCTCTGGCCGCCTTAATGCTACGTTCTCTTTGTTGCACTTCCAAGGCTCTGGAACCATAATACTCTGATTTGAATACCATCAGATATACCAGCCTTCCTATAAGTGCCAAGAGCATAACAGTAACGCATATTGTAAATATTACCAGTTTTGTCCTATTATAAGTTTTTATCTTATTCACACAACAAACCTCACGCAGGTAATTACTATTATTGTATTACTTGTACCATGAGGTTATGTTGCACTTTTTATTAATTTGTTGTATTTTCATTATTAGTGTTACTACTTTCTCCATAGTTTCCACTATCATCAGTTATGCCCCGGTCATTTCCATCAACAATTCCTCCATTTCCATCATACGATTCATTTGTACTAGGATTTGTATCTTCGCCTTTGCCTATCTCTTCTTTATCCTCTCCTGATTCCGTTGCATAAATATTAAGATATGGCAGTACATCTTCCATAATTGATGCAAAGAATGATGAGGCATATGAACTGTCTGAAGGATTTTCTTCAGGCGTATCAACTACAACATAACATACGACCTGTGGGGCTTCACATGGCACACATCCGATAAATGAAAGAACATATTCTCCATTTCCTCTAGGTGTTTTTTCGGCTGTACCTGTCTTTCCTCCAACCGTATATCCTTCTATTCCTGCCTTAGAACCGGTCCCCTCTGTAACAACAAGTCTTAATGCTTCTCTTATAAATTCAGAAGTTTCTTCTGTTACTGTCTGTTTAACTAATGTCTTAGAATAACTTTCTGTCACTCCGCCATCTGTATTAACAATCTGTTTTGCAATATGCGGTTCGTAATAATATCCCCCATTAACAAGAGAAGAAAATCCTGCCACCATTTGTATCATATTTACAGTAAAATTTTGTCCAAATGAGTTTGTTGCAAGAGTTGAATCTCCCATTGTATCGTCATATAAAATACCACTGGCTTCTCCCGGAAGGTCAATTCCTGTTTTACTTCCAAAGCCAAATCTATCCTGATAATTTGAAAACAGCTTTGCTCCCATTTTTAAGCCAATATTCATAAGTGCATCATTACATGAGTATGCAATTGCTTCCTTTAATGATATTGTTCCATGTCCGGAAGTTTTGTGACATTTAATTGTCCAGCCCCCTACCACTTGATATCCATCACATTCAAAGCTACTATTTTCTGTTACTTTTCCTTCTTCCAAAGCAGCTGCAACTGTAAATGGTTTCATAGTGGAGCCCGGTTCAAATGTATCACTTATACAATAGTTTCTCCACATTTCGTTTAATGCCTGCAGATATTCCTCTGTAGACATATTTTTTATCTGATTTTTTGTATAATAACCGGTCAAATCTCTTGGCGAATTAAGATCATATGTATGGTCATCTGCCATAGCAAGTATTTCACCATTGTTAGGATCTGCTATTATTACTGCAATTCGCTCTGCATTGATTTTTTTCATATATGACGCAATTTTTTTCTCAACAATCGACTGGACATAAACATCTATTGTAGATATTACAGTATCACCATCTTCTGCTTCTTTGATGACACTCTCCATATTGTTGTCCTGATCAACATAACCATATTTACGCCCATCAGTACCATTAAGAAAGTCATTATAGTATCCTTCTATTCCCCAGTCAGCAGTATTACCATCAAGCGCAAAACCTATAACGCTACTTGCCAGTGTTGAATATGGATATTTACGCTCATATTCTGTTTCAAACCATATTCCTTCAACATTACGTGTTGAATTAACTGCTTTTTGAAATTCTTCTATGCTGTCATATTCCAAAGCTTCCAAAATAACATAATAGCTGCTGTCCTTTCGCTCCTGTATTTTCGCAACAACATCATCATAATTCAAATCGCTAAAATATTGTACAAGCAAAGAGACTGTTGGTTCCAGATATTTATCATCACTTAAAATAACAGCCGGATCCAAGATTACATTATATACTTTTGCACTGGTTGCCAAAACATTTCCATTACGGTCCAATATGTCACCACGTTTAAAAGGAATAGTCGTACTTGAATATTGTTGCTGGTTCAAAACCCTGATAGTATAACTGTCACCATCTACCACATTTATCCATATAAGTCTTATACATAAAGCAAATAAAGCTATGACAATACCGATAAACAGTACCGCTAGCTTTTTTCGCATACTTATATTTATTCTTAATCTTTTCCTCTTCTTTCTATTTACAGCATTCATAATTATTCTTTTCCATATGTTTATTCAGTAGGAATATCTCCGGTCTGATCCATATACTCGCTGTCGCTCTTTTCATATAATTCAACCTGACTTCCTGATGCTTCTACCATTCCAAGTTTTTTTGTTGCAACCTTATATATGTAGTCAAGATCAGTATAACTGTTTATTTCATAATCTAATGCATCATTCTGGGAAGTCAATACAGTTATTTCGTTTTCTAATGAACTAATGCTTGTCTTTTTCTCGCTTATTTGTGACTGAACATTTATGTATGCAATGCACATTGCAAGGCAAAATACAGTTGCAGCTGCCAAAAACACAACATATGCTCCGTTAAGGCTCAGTGTACGTTCCTGTTGTTTTCCTACACTTCTTTTTTGAATACGGCGCTCTTCTTCATGTACCCGTTGTGGCGTTTCTTCTGTATTTAATCTGCGTACAACATTGCCACCCACATACTCATTAGCAGCATATCTTCTCTTTTGCTCTGCCATAACATCCCCAATTTAACCTTTCTCAAATATTCTTAGTTTTGAGCTTTTTGCTCTTTTATTCCACTCAAGTTCCTGCTTTCCGGGAACAATTGGTTTCTTTGTTATTACCTTTCCTTTTGGTTTATTTCCACATACACACACCGGAAATTCCGGAGGGCATGTACATGGGTTTTCGCTATTTTTAAATTTAGTTTTTACTATTCTGTCTTCCAATGAATGAAATGTTATTATGCAGAGTCTTCCTCCCGTATTAAGCGAATCAATCATTGTATCAATAGAATCTTCCAAAACTTCAAGTTCTTTATTTACTTCTATTCTTATTGCCTGAAATGTCTTTTTGGAAGGATGTCCCCCATTTGCTCTGATTTTTGCAGGTATTGCAGCCTTTATAATCTCTGACAATTCATTAGTAGTTTCAATAGAGCCGTTCTTTCTCTCTAAGACTATATGCTTTGCAATATTTTTAGCAAATCTATCTTCACCGTAATCCCTTATAATCCTGTACAGTTCTGCCTCGCTATACTCATTCACAACCTGCCATGCGGTAATAGTCTGTCTTGTATCCATCCTCATATCAAGCGGAGCATCTTCTTTGTAACTAAAACCTCGCTCCAATGTATCTAACTGATATGAAGAAACGCCCAAGTCCAGCACTACTCCATCTATTTTTTTTATATCAAGTTCCTTTATTATCTCTGCATACTCTCTGTAATTTCTTCTAACGATAATTACTCTGTCAGCAAATTCTTCAAGTCTTTTAGTTGCGGCCGCTATCGCATCTCCATCCTGGTCTATGCCTATGAGTTTTCCTTTATCTGATAACCTCTTGCATATTTCATATGAATGTCCGCCGCCACCAAGGGTTCCGTCTACATATATTCCATCAGGTTTTATATTCAATCCCTGGATTGTTTCATGCAATAAAACCGACTTATGTTCAAAACCCATAGTGTGCTCCTTCTATCCGGATTAGAACTCTATGCCCAAATCATTGAGTCTGGAAGCAATATCATTAACATCTTCCTCACTTTCAAGCATTGCTTCTTCAAATCTGTTCTTATCCCATATTTCAAGTTGTCCGTTAGTTCCTGCCGAAAAAACTACTTCTTTAGTCAGGTTGGCAAAACCCCTTAGGCTGGGAGGTATGAGGATTCGTCCCTGCTTATCTACTGTTAGGGGTTCTGCTCCTGAGAGGAAAAAACGGGTGAACTTTCTTGTATCCGCATTCATCATTGGCAGTTTTTTGAGTCTGTCAGTGAAGGATTCCCATTCTTCTTCACTATATATCATCAGACACTTATCAAAACTCTGACTTACTATGAACTTTTCGCCAAGTTGTTCTTTGTACTTGGCCGGAATTCTAACTCTTCCTTTTGCATCAATGGTCACAAAATCTTTTCCATAGTACATCGAGTTTCACCTGCCTTTGTTTGTGTGAAAAATTCCTTTCAATTTTTCCACTTCATTCCACTTTTAACCACTTTTGACCACTACACTATCATTTTATACCATACATCTAATAAAATCAACCCCTTTTTCCTGCTTTTTAGTATTTTTTATAGGAAATTTAGTAGTACTGCACATCCTTAGCGGAGCGTTTTATATCATAGGGAAGTTCAAAGAAATTTCCTATGATATAAGAAAAAAAGGACTGTAAATGTAATGTTTTACATTTACAGTCCTTTTTATAGTTTGAAAACAATATTAACTATGCTTCCATTCTCATATATTCATTAATACATTCGTCAAGTTGTATACTTAACTTCAATACTTTCTCATAATTGTCTTTTTCTTCCATTGCTTTATCAAGTTCCTGCCTTTTGTGTTCAATTAATGCTCTTACTTTTTCTTTCATATTTATCCTCCGTTAACACCGTTTTATATTTACTACTGCAATTTTGCTTTTTTAATAATTGTTACTCTCTTATAAATCAGAATAATTAGAGTGACAACTATTACTATAGCTGAAAGCAATTGAGAAACCGGAACATTAAGAACCGGCATTATTAACTGGTCTGTCCTAAGACCTTCTATCCACACTCGTCCCAATGCATATCCTGCCAAATACCATAAAATAACCTCTCCATCATACTTTTTATGTCTCCTGAATATAAATATTAATATCAATATTACCAGATTCCACAATGATTCATATAAAAATGTAGGGTGTACCTGAACATATCCTATTTCATCAATAGACTTTCCCAGCATTTTCTCCATGGCTGATATGACTTTTACAGGGACTTTTTCTACAAAATACCAGTCATCAAAATAAATACGCATAGCAAATGGATTGGCATTGCCTGTTACCGTACCATAGGCTTCTCTGTTAAAAAAATTCCCCCACCTTCCTATTATCTGACCTGCAATCAATCCTATACATGCAGTATCTGCCATGAGTCTAAAAGACTTTTTCTTTATTCTGGTGTAAATAAAACAGGTTAATATGGCTACAATGATTCCACCATATATTGCCAGTCCTCCTTTTCGGAGATTAATTATCTCAGATAAATGCCTGCTATAATAATCCCATTTAAATATTACGTAATAAATTCTTGCTCCTATTATAGAGGCAATTACAACATACATCGCAAAGTCCAGATAATCATCAGGATTCTGCCCTGTACGCTTAGCTTCATAACACGCCAGAAATATCCCTGTTAGTATGCCAATTCCAATGATAATACCATAATATGTAATCTCAAATCCAAACAGACTGATACTATTAGCCATATTATATATCTTTAATCCAATACTATGAAACTCTATACTAATTGAAGCTGCCATACTTTTCTCCTATCGTCTGTTATTGACATTTTACACGCATTTTACTCAAAAATCAATTGCATTCAATCGCATTATTTCGAGCACTTTCGACATCACATTTGTATGCCACGTATAAAATTAAGACTTTATCTTTATCTTCTAATATGCTAAACTATTTATTAACAAAATCATAGCAAAAGATTATAACAAAGAAAAGAGGACAAATCATGAAATTAGGCATTGTAGGCCTTCCTAATGTAGGTAAAAGCACACTATTTAATTCTTTAACAAAAGCAGGCGCCGAATCTGCCAATTATCCCTTTTGCACTATTGATCCAAATATAGGCGTGGTTACTGTGCCGGATGAACGTCTTGCCAAATTATCTGCTCTTTACAATTCTGAAAAGATAACACCTGCCGTAATTGAATTTGTTGATATTGCAGGTCTTGTTAAAGGAGCTTCTAAGGGCGAAGGGCTGGGCAACCAGTTTTTAGCAAATATACGTGAGGTTGACGCGATTGTACATGTAGTAAGATGTTTTGAAGACGCTAATGTTATACATGTAGATGGAAATGTTAATCCGTTACGAGATATTGAAACTATTAACTTTGAGCTTATTTTCTCAGATATTGAAATTCTTGAAAGGAAAATTGCAAAAACATCTAAAGGAGCTCGAAATGACAAATCTCTTGCCAAGGAGCTTGAACTGTTAAACAGGTTAAAAGAATATCTTGAAGCCGGTAACCTTGCCAGAAGTTTCACACCTGAATCAGAAGATGAGCGTAATCTTATTGTTTCATATAATCTTCTGACTTATAAACCTGTTATTTTTGCTGCAAATGTTTCAGAAGACGATTTATCTGATGATGGATGTTCCAACAAATATGTTGAAACTGTCCGCTCGTTTGCAGCAGATAATTCCTGCGAAGTATTTGTTATCAGTGCTCAGATTGAGCAGGAAATTGCTGAACTTGACGATGATGAAAAATCCATGTTCTTAGAAGAACTCGGTCTTACAGAGTCCGGTCTCGACAAATTAATTAAAGCGAGTTATTCTCTACTGGGACTTATAAGTTATCTTACTGCCGGTCCTACAGAAACCAGGGCATGGACAATCACAAAAAATACTAAGGCTCCTCAGGCTGCAGGTAAGATTCATTCTGATTTTGAGCGTGGTTTTATACGTGCAGAGGTCATAAACTATCAGGATTTACTAGATTGTGGTTCTTACAATGCTGCCAAAGAAAAAGGACTTGTACGTCTTGAGGGAAAAGAATACGTTGTTAAAGACGGAGATGTGATTTTGTTCCGTTTTAACATATAAATTAAAAGGAGGTTTTTTTATGGATAACTATGAAGCACAATACTATGTTGAACCACCTGTTGAGCAAAACAATCGAGGTAATGGCATGGCTATTGCATCCTTATGTTGTGGTATAGCAGCTATAATATTCGTATGCTGCTGTTCATACCTTGCACCGATATTAGGGATTCTTGCAATTGTATTTGCATTTATTTCAAAGTCACAGGCAAAACTCATGCGTGGCACTGCAATCGGAGGTCTTGTTTGTGGAATCATAGGTATGGTTCTCGGAGTCGTTATTATTATAGTAGGAATTGCATTAACCAACTCAGGATATTATGACAATATGTTTCAGGAAATATATGATTCTGTATTAGAAAATGTCGAATCGGAATCATATGATGAATCATATGATATTGATATTAACGATATGCTTTAAAATTCTGAGAATTACGAAAATACAGTAGTACATAATTATAAATCTTCAAATTATGTTACTACTGTATTTTATTATACTTTTCATATTTTCTAAATTATTAAATTATATTATTATGCCCAGCAAATCAATCCCCAAAAATATATGAATAAAATTCTTTATTATAAACTGTCCAAATAAAATAACAATTGCTACCCATGCATAGCAGTCTCTAAAGCGCATCCCTCTGATTTTGCCTTTAGTAATTATTCTAAATGTATTGGTAAGCATAAACCAGCCACCAAAAACTACTGCATAAAGAACAAAAGCATTATAATACAGACTTTTAAATATATCGCCTTTCATAAGTGATATTAGTGCTCTTGTACCGCCGCATCCCGGACAATCCAGATTAAATAATGAACGCATAGCACATGGCATTATATATTTCTGCCAATCCAGATTTGTTAATTTTATAATTAGTATAACAATTAAAAAGGCAGCTATGAGTACCAGTCCGGCAATATAAAGACCATTTTCAATCTCCCATGCATAATTTTTTTGGCTACTATCCGCTTGTTTATGTTTATCATTCATATCTTTCAAATATTTCCTTGAAAGCCTTGACATTATCAGACACATTATCGCAATACACTGATGAACCGGCTACGAATACATTAGCACCTGCATTTATAACACTTTCAACATTATTCAGTGTTATTCCTCCATCAACCTCTATATCAACGGAAAGATTTTGCTGCTGTAATATACTCTTAAGTTCCGAAACTTTACCGGTACAATATTCAATATACTTTTGTCCTCCAAATCCCGGATTAACTGTCATTATCAATACCAAATCAACCTTATCCAGGACATATTTAATTGAGTCTGGTGGAGTTGCAGGATTTAGCGCA
The DNA here is from genome assembly GCA_051879635.1 of Eubacterium sp. GTDB lineage: Bacteria > Bacillota > Clostridia > Lachnospirales > Lachnospiraceae > JBJEMK01. Next base: position 8,089 of record JBJEMK010000135.1, on the reverse strand, counting down.
ACTCCTGCTTTTAATCCAAGTTCCTTAATTGCATTAACTGTTCTGTCTAAATGCTTACAGGCTTCAGCGTGTACAGTAATAATATCGGCTCCTGCTTTTTTAAAATCATCCAGATACCGAATCGGCTCCTCTATCATTAAATGTACATCAAATGGCTTGTCCGTAACTTTTCTTATAGCTTCAATTACCGGAATGCCAAAAGAAATACTTGGAACAAATATGCCATCCATTACATCGATATGAATATAATCTGCCCCTGCAATATCCACTTTTTTTATTTCCTCACCAAGCTGTGAAAAATCAGCTGCAAGAATTGATGGTGATAATTTATACATATCTGCTCCTGCCTTTTAATATTTTTTCTTGTTCTTATATTCATTGTACATCTGAATATAATTTTTGTACCTTGTAAGAGGAATGTTACCTTCCTCTACACTTTTCTTAACTGCACAATCAGGTTCATTAATGTGGACGCATCCATTATATCTGCACTTGCCTTCATAAACAGAAAATTCCGGAAAATAAAATCTAAGCTGACCGCACTCTATGTTTTCCAGATATAATGAACTAAATCCCGGAGTATCAACAATATATGTCTGTTCTCCTATATTAAAGATTTCTGAATGTCTTGTAGTATGTCTGCCTCTGCCAATCTTATCGCTCACAGCACCTGTTTCCATTATTGTAGTGTCCAAAAGTGCATTAAGCATTGATGATTTTCCTACACCTGATGGTCCTGCAAGAACAGTTGTCTTTCCATTCAGAACTTTGCGTACCTCTTCTATTCCATTATTCTCACTGATACTTGTCAAAAGAACCTTATAACCTGCCTGACAATACGTATCATGATATAATGTTATATCTTCATCTGAACAGATATCTGTTTTGTTGAAGCAGATTATTGCATCAATATTCCAATACTCCATCATAACTAAAAATCTGTCCAAAAGATTAAGATTAGGCTGTGGATTAGACATTGCAAAAACAATTAATGCCTGATCAATATTAGCTGCTGCAGGACGTATTAATTCATTATTTCTCGGAAGAATTCCGGATATATTTCCTTTTTTTAATTCTTCATCCAGAATATCTATCTCTACATTATCTCCAACCAATGGCTTTATACTTTTATTTCTAAATATTCCTTTTGCCTTGCACTCATATATGCCTTTTCTATTCACATGTACATAATAAAATCCTGCAATGCCTTTTATTATTTTTCCTCGAATCATTTATCTGATTATCAGCCTCCTGCCGATGATTCCGCTTCTTGAGATTGTGGCTCCTGTGTTGTAGACTCCGGTATCGTTGTTTCTTCCGGTGTCGCAGGTTCCGGTGTCGTTGTTTCTTCTGGCGTTGTGACTTCCGGCGTTGTAACTTCCGGTGTCGTTGTCTCAGGCTCAAGTGGTCCCTCACTTACAACGACTCCCACAGAAGATCCAAGTGGCAGTGTATTTCCACTCTTTACAGTCTGCCTTATAACCTTTCCCTTTGCAACTGTATCACTATATTCATATCTGATATTTCCAATATCCAGTCCCGAATCCTCTAATTTACTTTCTGCTTTACTAAGTTTAAGCCCTACTATATTAGGTACTGTAGTAGTAGAATAATATTTACTTCCACGACTTACTGTAAGTGTGATTGTATCGCCCTTATATGCAGTCTGTTCTGAAGTAGGATCTGTTGATAAAACTGTACCTATGCTCTTTCCACTATATTCATATTGAATATCTGCCAAAAGACCTGCTTTATTTAATGTTTCAATTGCATCCTCCAAAGAACTTCCTATAATATTTGGAACTTCTATTCTCTCGGCACCCTGACTTATTGTAACCGTAACTGTTATATTCTTTTCTACTACAGTGCCGGCTTCTTCTGACTGTGCGCATACCAGTCCTTTATCATATGTTTCATTATATTCATACTCATATACAATTCCAAGAGAATTACTATGCAGAATTTCATATGCCTCGTCTTCCGTAGCCCCAAGTACATTTGGCATATAAACATGTGCATCATCCAGTTCAGAATTATCATATGGCGTTGTTTTTACTTCATTTCCACCAGAATTTTCTGTGCCAATTACAAATTCTTTAACAATAAAAATTGCTGCAATAATAACAATGATTCCGGCAACAATTCCGCCAATAGTTATAATCTTGTCAAGTTTGGGATTAACTGCATCAATATCATCATCATCAAACTCTTCTACAGGTGAATCCTCGACAACATTACCTGCCTCTTTTCTTATCTGCGAAACCTCCTCATCAGATATCATAACTGTTGCACCCGAAGTATCAAAATCTACAAATTGCACAAAATCTTCATCAGGATTAATTAATGCTTTTTTTAGGTCAGCAATTAATGAAGATATTTTTAAATATCTTCTGTCTGCTTTCTTCTGTGTACATTTATAAACAATATTTTCAACACTTATAGGAATATCAGGAAGCAGTTCCTTAAGATTAGGGATGTCATTCTGTATATGCTGCAAAGCTATTGCAACTGTTGACTCTCCATCAAATGGCACACTACCAGTAAGCATCTCAAACATTGTGATTCCTAGAGAATATATATCGCTTTTCTCATCAATATATCCCCCTCTGGCCTGTTCAGGAGAAATATAATGTACTGAACCCATAGCATTAGAATTAATTGTGTTAGCAGATGCCGCTCTGGCAATACCAAAATCCGTAACCTTAACTTTGCCCTCTTTTGAAATAATAATATTCTGGGGTTTTATATCTCTATGGATAATCTGATTATTATGTGCACATTCAATACCCTGCGCTACCTGAATAGCTATACTTATAGTTTCCTTTACAGTAAGGCGTCCCTTTCTGGCAATATACTGCTTTAATGTAATTCCTTCTATAAGCTCCATGACAATATAATAAAGTCCATTGTCCTCACCTACATCATAAACATTTACAATATTAGGATGTGCAAGTCCTGCTGCTGACTGTGCCTCAACTTTAAATTTAGTAACAAAGTTTTTATCTTCGCTAAATTCTTGTTTTAATACTTTTACGGCAACAAATCTGTTGAGTTTATGACACTTTGCTTTATAGACATCTGACATTCCGCCTGAGCCTACTTTTTCCAAAATCTCATAACGGTCTCCAATGATCATTCCCTTTCTTAACATGTTTCCACCTCGTTATAATCCGGTTCAATAAGAACAACTGATATATTATCCTTTCCGCCATTCTTATTGGCTTCATCGATAAGTCTGTGTACTGCTTCCGGCAATTCCTTACTGGACATTGCAATTTTTCTCAAATCATAATCGTCAATCATATTTGACAGACCATCAGAACACATGAGTACCATGTCCCCATCATTAACTTCTATTTCAAATAAATCGGCAATCACAGTACTTTCTGCTCCCATTGCCCTTGTTATAATATTCTTTTTGTAATGGGTTCTTGCCTGACTCTTGTCAAGTTCACCCATACTTACCATCTCTTCTACCAGCGAGTGATCTCTGGTTATCTGTTTTATATCACCATTAAGCAGATATAACCTGCTGTCACCCACATTAGCAATATAAATAGTTCCTGCAATAATTGTAGCAACAACGAATGTGGTACCCATCCCCTGATAATCGGGATTACCCTTAGCGAGTTCAATAAGCTGTCTGTTGGCAAAATGAATTCCTTCATCAAGAATATATATTGGGTCTTTACTTTCACAAGTGCTTACAAAATTCACAAAGTTATCAACCGTATATCTTGATGCCACTTCACCTGCTTTATGGCCTCCCATTCCATCTGCTACAATAAAAAGGTTGGGGAGATTTCCTACGGCTTCTACCGATGCATATATATAATCCTGATTAACACTTCTGGTAAGGCCAACATTTGTTGCGCCATACGCCTTCATCTCCTTTTACCTCCTTTGCTAATTTTCATCCATATAACTCTTTCTTAGTTGTCCGCAGGCACCTTGAATGTCCCTGCCCATTTCTCTTCTTATAGTAACATTATTCTGTTTTTTTTCAAGCATATTTTTAAAGTGCAAAACCGCTTTAGCAGATGATTGTCTGTAATTTCTTTCTTTAATAGGATTAACAGGAATCAGATTAATATGGCAATTCATACCTTTTACAAGATTAGCCAGCTTATCCGCTTCTTCCTTTGAATCATTTACTCCTTCTACCAGACTATACTCAAAAGTAATCCTTCTTTTTGTCTTGTTATAGAAATATTTACATGCATCCATTATCTCAGCAATTGAATACCTGTTTGCGATGGGCATTAATGATTTTCTTGTTTCATCATCTGATGCATGCAGGGAAATCGCAAGGGTTATCTGCATCTGTTCATCTGCAAGATTATATATACGAGGCACCAGCCCACAGGTAGATAATGTAATATTTCTCTGGCTGATATTTAATCCGTATTCGTCTGAAATCATATTAATAAACTTTATTACATTATCATAATTATCAAGTGGTTCCCCGCTTCCCATCAATACAATATTGGAAACTCTTTCACCTATATGTTTTTCTATCCTGTATATCTGATCCAACAGCTCTGATGTCTTTAGATTACGCTCAAGTCCTCCCAGAGTTGAGGCACAGAACCTGCAGCCCATTCTACATCCGGCCTGCGTTGATATACAGACGGAATTACCATGTTTATATTTCATTAAAACACTTTCAATCACTAATCCATCTGAAAGTTCAAAAAGATATTTTCTTGTACCGTCCTCTTTGGATATAAGAACTTTAACAGGCTTTAAAGCTGTAATTTCAAAATTTTCATCGAGGTCTTTTGCAAGCTTTTTAGATATATTAGTCATTTCTTCCCATTTGGTCACAAGACCCTGATGTAGCCATTTATATATCTGTTTAGCTCTAAAAGATTTTTCACCCATATTGATTAATTCTTGCTGTAATTCATCAATATTTAATGATTTTATATCTATCTTCATTATTAATCCGCTTTCATTGGTTTTATAAATCTTGAAATAAAAAATCCATCTGTTTCATATATTCCGGGTATTAATTGTAAATATCCTTTTTCTAATGTATCTTCCGAAAGATTTGCTCCTATTGAATCGGGCAAAAACGGAGTAAGTGAATCCGGCATTAATTTCAGTTCATCTCTAATGTATTCAAAATTGTCGGCATTTTCTTCCTTTGTTATAGTACATGTGCTATAAATAAGTACGCCTCCGGGTTTTAAGTATTCGGAAACAACTTTTAATATGTCTTTCTGCAGTTTACATAATTCAACGATTGTTTCCGGTGTTATTTTATATTTGATATCATTCTTATTGCCCATAATTCCCAGGCCGGAACATGGAAGGTCTGCTATGACAACATCTGCCTTGCCAATATTTTCTTTATCACAATTCAATGCATTATATTTTTGCGTTATTATATTAGTAAATCCTGTGCGTTTAATATTTTCATCAATAAGAGCTGTCTTTTTTTCTGTTAAATCTCTCGATATAATCAGACCTGTATTCTGCATTATATCTGCTGCATGCAACGTCTTTCCTCCCGGTGCTGCACATACGTCTATAACACGCATATTCTTCTTTATGCCTGAAACCATGCCCACCATCATAGAACTTATATCCTGTACTGTAATAAAGCCTCGCTTAAATGCTTCAATTTTATCTAAAGAATCATAATTACTTATGTACAAAGCATTCTCATAATACTGCGACTGTCTGATATGAACATTCTGGGCTTCAAGCAGCTTTTTTATTTGTTCCCCGGATGCACGGCTTACATTCATTCTTACACATACAGGCCTCGCATGTAACATCTTTTCAAATGCAATCCCGGTTCTTTGTATTCCTATTTCATTAATGAATTTGTTGACAATCCATAATGGCATTGAATAAACAATTGATAAATATAATTCAGTATCAGATTTATCCGGATATTTAATATCATTAATATTCCTTGATATGTTCCTTAAAACTCCATTTACAAATGATTTTAAACCTGTCATTTTCCTTTTTTGTACAAGTTTAACTGCTTCATTTATAGCTGCAGAATCAGGAATAGCATCCATATACTTTATCTGATAAACAGACATTCTTAATATGTTTCTAATAGCAGGTTTCATTTTTCTTATTTTAACAGAAGAAAACTGCTCTATAATATAATCCAGCTCTATTGCCCGTTCAATTGTACCTTCTGTAAGCCTGGTTAAAAATGCCCGTTCCTGCTTTGACAAATGCATATTTGCATCTAATACATTCTTTATGGCAGTATGGCTATATTCCCCGTTTTCCATTACATCAATCAGAATATTTAATGAAATTGCTCTTATATTCTGATTATCAGTCACGTCTTCTTCCTCCAAAAACCACAACAAGCCTTACAAGCTGCATCAATGATGCTGCTACTGCTGCAACATATGTCATTGCGGCAGCTGAGAGAACCTTTTTTGTATACTTTAATTCATCATCTCTTAATATATGATTTGTCTTTAATAACTTTAATGCTCTTGATGATGCATTATATTCAACAGGCAGAGTTACAAGCTGAAATATTACTGCAAGCGAAAAGGCAAATATTCCCAAATTTATAAACATCTGTCCCGTGCTACTTGCCAAAAATAATCCTAAAAATATTAATATCCATGATATTCTGGCACCTATATTTACTACCGGAACTAATAATGCTCTGATTTTTAATGGTATATATTGTTCATTATGCTGTACTGCATGTCCGCATTCATGTGCCGCTACACCAATTGCAGCTACAGATGTCTGTGAATAAGTTGAATCTGAAAGACTAAGTTTTTTTGTAAGTGGGTTATAATTATCCGTAAGTCTGCCCGGTGCATGAACAACCTGAACGTCATATATTCCCTGACTTCTAAGCAGTTGCTGCGCTGCCTGTGCTCCTGTCATTTGTGCACTGCTTTTATACTTTTCATACTTTTTATATGTTGCATTCAGCTTTATAGAAGCCAACTCACAAATTATAAAACCTGCCAATACAATTAGCATATACGACCAATCATAATAATAGTAAGAATAAATATATCCTGTCATCATACCAAACATTAACATCCTAACATCTCCTTAACTGATATATGATACCCTCTTAAGAAGGCATCCGCCATCATTCGTTTTTTCCCTTCTAATTGAAGTTCCTTTATTGCAAGTATACCTTGTCCCGTCATTACCATTATAGAATCATTTGTTATTTCAACTATTTCTCCCGGAGTTCCTTCTGCATTATCTTCAATTACCTGTGCATTCCATATTTTTAACGATTTCCCGTTCAAATATGTATATGCACTTGGCCATGGATTGAGGCCCCTTATAAGACGTTCTATTTCAATTGCAGATTTGGAAAAATCAATTTTACCTAAAGCTTTATCAAGCATTTTAGCATAGCATGATTCTTCATCATTCTGTTTTTGTCTTATTGCAGTTCCTTCTTCCATTTTTTTAAGTGTACTTAATATAAGCTCTCCACCTGCCAGGGAAAGTTTATCGTGCAATGATCCTCCTGTCTCATCAGCATTAATAGGAATAACCGTTTTCTCAATAATATCACCGGTATCCAGCCCCGTGTCCATATACATAGTAGTAACACCTGTTTGTGTTTCTCCATCAATAATTGCCCATTGTATAGGTGCTGCACCTCTGTATTTAGGGAGTAATGAAGCATGAATATTAATACATCCATAACGTGGCATATCAAGTATTTCCTTTGGAAGTATCTGTCCGAATGCAATTACTACTATCACATCTGCGCTAATAGTTTTTAATTCTTTAATGAACTCTGGAGATTTTATCCTTTGAGGCTGATATACAGGAATATTATGCGCAATTGCCGCTTCTTTTACAGGTGTATACTGTAATTTTCCACTTCTTCCCTTCGCCTTGTCAGGCTGGGTAATAACTGCTGTAACCTCATGTCCTTTTATTATTGATTCCAGTGCCGGCACTGAAAAGTCCGGTGTACCCATGAAAATAACTTTCATACACTCACTCCTTTTTAACCTTGTTCTGAAGATGCTGCATCTACAAGTTCTCCCTCTACTTTATCAACATACATAATGCCATCCAGATGGTCACATTCATGTAATATTGCTCTGGCAAG
>JBJEMK010000134.1:0-9108 GCA_051879635.1 Eubacterium sp. | reverse complement strand
TCAACAATAATTATATCGGTTCTTTTAATAATCCTTGTAATTGACTATATTATGGTAATGTTTGCAGGAAGAAAAATAAGTAAGTTTGAAAACATAGCAGATGTTTTAAACCAGACAAGCCGGAATATAGGTTCTACAATCTTGCTCAAAACACAAAAAAGAATAATTAAATCATTTCCGGAACTTACTAAGTGTATAGAAAATGGAGGAACGCTTAAGGAGGCCGAAGCAGAGCTGCAGACAGCAGATAAAGGGAAAAGGATATTTGCAAAAGGACTTTGTTTTGACAAGCTTGTATGGATATTTTTTGCCAGCGCACTGGCAGGAGACATAATTGAAACGTTATATGTGTTTGTCGTAACAGGTGAACTTATGAGCCGGAGCAGTCTTTTATATGGACCATTCAGTGTGGTCTGGGGTCTTGGCGGTGCCATAGGAACAGGATTATTGTATGGATTCAAAGACAAAAATGACAGATATATTTTTATCAGCGGCTTTTTAATTGGTGGTGTTTACGAATATAGCTGCAGTGTATTTACGGAACTGGTTTTTGGAACGAGATTTTGGGACTACAGTGATATGCCATTTAACCTTAATGGCAGAGTTAATCTTTTGTTTTGCTTTTTCTGGGGTATAATGGCTATTTTGTGGATTAAGATTTTATATCCTGCAGTAAGCAGTGTTATTGAAAAACTGCCGGTTGTAATAGGAGCTGTTTTAACATGGAGTATTATTGTATTCATGGTATTGGATATGCTTGTATCAGGGCTGGCAATAGGAAGATATGTAACAAGACTTTCAGGAGACAAGCCTGATAATGTAATAGAAGAATTTCTGGATAATCAGTATCCGGATGAATTTATAAATATGATATATCCTAATATGAAAATATCACCGGAACTTAGGAATGATATATCATTAAAACGAGGCAGCAATTAAATGCTTAATGAAAAAATATACAAAAAATGAAATATTTTAAAAGTATTGCATTTTCTTTTATCTTAGTATAGTATTTTATGGGGCGAAAAAGATTTTTTTGTCGAAGGTCCCAAATAGTGGAGAGGAAGTGATTTTTAATGTGTTATTATAACAGCATTGAAAAGTTTGGCAATAAAGAAGCACTTTTACAGGAAGATGGCAAATCTGTCACCTATGCGGATTTATGTAAACTTCAATCAGAATTTAAAAATATTATAAAGGAACGTTCACTTGTATTTGTATTTTGTTCCAATGCAATAGGTTCAGTGAGCGGATATCTTTCAATATTAAAATCAGGCAGTGTACAGCTTATGCTGGATGCACATTTATCTCAGGAACTGGCTGACAATCTGATTCAGACATATAATCCTAATTATCTGTATCTGCCGGATGAAATTGCAGAAAATTTTACAGGTGAATGTGTATATGAAGCTAATGAATATAAGCTTTACAGACGTCATAATAACAAAATAGAAATGGATGACAATCTTGCGTTGCTTCTTACTACTTCCGGTTCTACGGGAAGCCCTAAACTGGTAAGACAAAGTTATACTAATATTCAGTCAAATGCCGAAGCAATTGCAGAGTATCTGGAACTGGATGATACGGAGAGACCAATAACAACATTACCAATGAACTATACTTATGGTCTTTCTATTATAAATAGTCATATTCTGGTAGGAGCAACAATACTTCTAACCAAGACACCGGTTGTAAGCAAACCGTTCTGGACTTTTGCACAGACTAAAAAGGCAACTTCATTTGGAGGAGTTCCTTTTACTTATGAAATGCTCAAGAAAATTCATTTTGAAAGGATTGACCTGCCGGATTTAAAATATATGACTCAGGCAGGAGGAAAGCTTCCGGCAGAAATGCACAAGGAGTTTGCGGAATATGCCATAAGAACCGGTAAGAAGTTTATTGTTATGTATGGGCAGACCGAGGCAACTGCACGTATGTCATACCTGCCATATGATAAATCATTAGAGAAATACGGAAGCGTTGGGATTGCTATTCCAGGTGGACGATTTGCCCTGATTGATGTAAACGGCAATGAAATAAGTGAACCTGAGGTTACAGGTGAACTGGTTTATGAAGGAGAAAATGTAACATTAGGTTATGCACAGTGTCAGGAAGACCTGGCAAAGGGTGATGAGAGAAACGGACGTCTCGAGACAGGGGATATGGCCAAAAGAGATGCTGATGGATACTATTATATAGTAGGAAGAAAGAAAAGGTTCTTAAAACTTTATGGAAACAGAGTTAACCTTGATGAAATAGATGGCATGGTAAAAAGACAGTATCCGGATTTAGACTGTGCAAGCACAGGGGATGATAATGCATTAAAATTATTTATAACAGATGAGTCAAAGACTAAAGAAGTTAAGAAATTTTTAGTAGACAGGACACATCTTAATCCAAAAGCATTTAAAATTTCCTATATCCCACAGATACCAAGAAGTGAATCAGGGAAGGTAATGTATAAAGAACTCCCACAGGAATAATGAATTCAACCGCTATGCGGATTGATATAGCCGTAAGGCAGATAATGGTATGAAATTAATTATATTATAAGGAGAAAATCATGGAAGAATTATTAGAAATGTTAAGCGAGGTAGTTGAAGGAGTAGATTTTAAAAATGAACAACATCTTATGACAGATGGAAAATTAAGTTCAATTGATGTAACTGAAATTATTGCAGAAATTGAAGATAAGTATGATATTGAAATTGATATGGAATATATGGTTCCTGAAAATTTTGAAAGTATAACTACAATGTGGAACATGATTCAGGAGCTTCTTGACTAATAAATTATAATGCGAATATAAACAAAGATACGGAAGGATAATCAAATGGTTTTTAATACATTAGAGTTCCTGGTATTCCTTGTAATCGCTCTTTTGGTATATGCAATCTGGCCTAAAAAATACAGATGGATATGTCTTTTGGGCATAAGTCTTGTATTTTATGCAATAGCAGGTATTGACTATCTGCCATATATATTATTCACTTCCTTTACTATATACCTTGCAGGTATGTGGATAGGACATGTATGGTCAAAATTAGCAGAAGATCTTAAAGCAGAAGGACTTTCCAGAGACGATAAAAAAGCACTCAAGAAAAAGGCCAAGGCAGTTTGTAAAAGAATACTTCTTTTGGCGTTGGTGCTTAATTTAGGAATACTGTGCTATACAAAATTCACAAAATTTCTTGTAGAGCCTGTTAATAATATATTAAATGCTCTTGAAACGGGAAAAACATTTAGTGCAAAAGATATTATAGTTCCTTTGGGAATATCATATTACACATTTTCAACAGTAGGATACCTCTTAGATGTATATTGGAAGAGATATGAATGTGAGAAAAACTATGCACGGTTTTTATTATACGCATGTTATTTCCCACACATTCTGCAGGGTCCAATTGAGAGATATAACCGTCTTGGAATGAGACTCAAACAGGAGCTGGTTGTCAGCTATGACAATTTTGTCTCAGGTTATCAGCTTATGTTATGGGGCTATTTCAAAAAGATGGTAATTGCAGACAGACTGGATGTATTTATTACTAGTGTATATTCAGATATACAGCATACAAGTGGAATCATTCTCATATTAACAGTAATATTTGATGTTTTCTATATATATACAGACTTTTCCGGATGTATGGATATTGCGCGAGGCGTATCCCAGATGTTTGGTGTAGAATTAGATCTTAACTTTAATCACCCATTCTTCTCAAAATCAGTAACAGAATTTTGGAGAAGATGGCATATGTCACTGGGTGGATGGTTCAAGGATTATGTATACTATCCGATATCAACATCAGGCTGGGTAAAGAATATAGGTAAGTTTGTAAGGAAGCATGGAAGTGACAGGGCTTCCAGAATAGCCTGTACAATTTTTCCTGTAGTAATAACATGGTTCCTTACAGGATTATGGCATGGAACAGGAAAGACGTATATAGCATGGGGACTTTATTATGGCTTTATGATAATGTGTTCTATAACATTCAAGCCGGAGTTTGAAAAACTAACAAAGCTTTTACGTATAAAAACAGATACATGGTTCTGGAAATTTTTCCAGACTATAAGAACATGTTGTATATTTGCAGGTGGACGTATTCTTACAAGACCGGGTTCTTTATATAATGCAAAGCAGGTTGTAAGGTATATCCTTATGAGAGGAAATATGAAATTATGGGAGTTAAGTGATGGAACATTATTTTCATATGGACTTACCGCAAAGAGTTTGAATGTAATCATAGTAAGTATTGCCATACTTATTACTGTAAGTGTATTACAGGAGAAAGGTTCGCTCAGAGAGAGACTTAGAAACGAAAATATAGTACTTCGCTGGGGACTTATGTTTGGCATAATATTTGCAATACTTGTATATGGAGTTTATGGACCGGGCTATGATTCGTCTTCATTTGCGTACATGGAGTACTAGAATGAATCATTAAGGAGATTTAGAAAGTGCGCAAAAGAATAATTATTAAAAGATTTTTTAAGGTTATGGTATTTATTGCCATAGCAGCAGCTCTATTTACAAAGGTGTTTAGTGTATTAGATTTTGAAGAAGATGGAAATCAAATGCTCTATGATTCATTTGCAAAGGAAGAAAAAAATACATTAGATGGAATCATAGTAGGAAATAGTGCAATTAACCGTGCATGGGTTGCGCCAATCGCGTGGAACGAAGAAGGAATTGCGTTTTATACGCTTGCAAGTGGAAATCAGCCACTTGCTTTGGCAACAAGCATTATTGATGAAGCCAGGAAAACACAGGATGTTGACTATGTTATAGTTGATATTCACCAGCTTAGAAGTACCACTTTTTATGCAGCAACAGCACCAAGTATCAGAAGAGTTACTGATAATATGCCAGCTTTATCATTGACCAGATGGAAAACGGTATATAAGGGATTAGACTACTATAAAAAATCTTATACAGAAATAGGAAAGACATCAAAACTTAAGAATCTGGATGAAATGAGCTTTTATCTTAGCTTTATGCAGTATCATTCACGCTGGGAAGAGCTGGAACAGGATGATTTTGTTGAGGAATATAACCAATACAAAAGTGCTTATACAGAGAACAAGTTTTTTTCTATAAAGCCAATGGAATATCCTGAAATGGCAACAGAAGCAAAAGGTCTGACTGATTATCAGAAGGAAATTTTAAAAGAAGTAATAAATTACGGGATTGACAACAAAATTAAAATATTGTTCATATCAGCACCATCAGTAATGGAAGTATATGAGCAGGAGGAATTGTTGGAAGCCTTTGATATTATTGAATCATATGATTCAGAATATATCGACAATATTAATTTTAATACAGTGTCAATGTACGAAACACTTGATATTAATTGGGATACTGATTTTTATGATGTAGACCATCTTAATTATGATGGAGCTCCTAAGTTCACAAAGTATCTTGCAAACTATATTGCTACAAATTATGCTCTTGAAGATAAACGTGGAAATAAAGAGTATTCAAGCTGGGATGAGGCTTATAATGCGTATATTGAATTAAGAGCTTCAAAGGTTAATAGTGAAAATACCAACTAAGCACATGGATCATTAAGGAGATTTAGGAAGTGCGTAAATATATAAAAAGATTTTTTGGGCTTGCCATATTTATATGTATAGCATTATTTCTATATAATAAAGTATCAGGCGTTCTCAAAATGGATATTTCAGTAGTTAATGTTCCAAATTACAACACATTCTATGAACTGGATGAAAATACAGTAGATGGTATAATTTTGGGAAACAGTGTAATTGACAGAGGATATAATCCTGTTTATGCATGGAATCAGACCGGCATGGCAACATATTCTCTTTCTTCTGAAAGTCAGCCACTGGCAATGACTACCAGTCTCATGGAAGAAGCATTAAAAACACAGAATCCGAAATTTTTTGTTGTAGAACTTCATTCATTAAGAAGCAGCAAGTTTTATAGTGCAACAGAGGTTTTTATAAGAAGAGCAGCAGATGCAATGAAACCATCACTGACAAGAATGAAAGCGGTTAAGGCAGGAATTGATTACTATAATAATGTAAGCGAATACAGAGTTTCAGTAGGAAGAAAAGAATTGGATGAATTAGATAATCTGAGCTTGTATTTTCCTTTTATAAAGTATCATACACGTTGGGAAGAAGTAACAAGGGATGATTATGAGGTGCTATATAGTGATGTGATGAGCGCATACACGGAAACAAAAACCTTTCATCAAAGAGCTGTCGGACCAACCGAGGTAACGGATGAGGCAGGAGGACTGACTGATTACCAGAAAGAAGTTCTTATGCAGGTAATTGATTATTGTGATGAAAATAAAATTAATGTTGTTTTCGTTTCAATTCCTTCCGTACTTACTGTTACGGAACAGACAGAATTAAATGAAGCATTTGAAATAATTGAGGCTTATGACTCTCCATATGTAAGCGGAATCAGTTTCAATACTAATGAAATGTATAAAGAACTTGGGATTGACTGGGATAAGGATTTTTATAACAATGATCATCTCAATTCTAAAGGTGGAATAAAGTTCACAACATACATGGCAGAATATTTGAAAAACAAATTTAATATTGAAGATAAAAGAGATGATGAATCTTATGATGAATGGGATAAAGCATATGAAACATATATGGATTTCTTCAATAAAGGCTGGGAAAACGAGAATGAATAATGGCAGAATCGCAAAATGGGATAATATAAAATTTGTTTTAATATTTTTAGTAGTATTGGGCCATCTGATGAAAGATTTCACATCGGTATCAAGTATGGCACAAAAGGTTACATTTTTTATTTATACATTTCATATGCCTGCTTTCATTTTTATAAGCGGATTGTTTTCAAAACGGACAATAAACGACAGGCGCTTTGATAAACTGGTGCCATATTTATATATTTATATATTTATGAAGATATTAATATGGCTTGCGAGATTTTTTGTTCAGGGAAGGACACATTTTGAATTATTATCAGAAGATGGTGTGCCATGGTTTGCTATGGCAATGTTTATAATGCCGATAATGGCAATGGCAGTAAAGAAATGTCATCCCACAGTAGTAATCGTTTTTTCAATGCTTGTCGGAATGTTTTGTCAGTATGATAGTAACATTGGTTCTTTCTTATGCCTGTCAAGAATACTGGTATTTTTCCCATTCTTTATAATTGGATATTATATGGATATTAATAAATTGTTACTATTTCTTGAAAACATTATTGTGAGAATTTTTTCATACGTAATTTTAATCGGCTATATAATATTTTTAAATTATAAAATAGAAAATGTTTACTGGCTTTACTCAAAATTCCTAAAGGGTAAGGGGACCTTTTCTGCAATATTTACAGCTGAACATGTGGGAGAATATACTAAATACGGATTTATGTATCGTTTCATATATTATATAATTGTATTAGTATTAATTATGGCTGTATTTGCAGCAATTCCTTCTGTTTACAGTGTATTTACAAAGCTTGGAAGCAGAACGATACAGGTATTTGCAATTCATTTTACAGTATTATATCTATTTCTTAATCTGAATATAAATGGTTTTAACGGTACAGAATTTATGAACAGTCTTAATCCTAAATTTGGTATGTTAATAGCAGGAACAATAATATCTGCAGTTATTACGGTAGTTCTGAGCCTGGGATTTTTAACGCCGTTATTTAACTGTATGATGAATCCTACAACAGTAAAAAAATCAAAAATGTAAATCAAAGCCAGCGAAGTTGACGAGCGGATGAAGCCGGTGGGGCTACTGATAATTGATGAGGAGGCTATGGACTATGGCTCTTGAAAATAAATTGGGTATTACAAATTCTGCTGACCTTGCCCGTGAAGAAGAAAAAATCAGCAAGAAAAAAGCAATAGAATTATTTGAAAAAGGTCTGCTTGACAAGTTAGAAGCAGGCAAATTCTCCTCACTTAAAGCAATTCATAAATATTTATTTGAGGATATATATGATTTTGCAGGAGAAATTCGCACAGTAAATATCTCAAAGGGAAGTTTCCGTTTTGCTCCGCTTATATATTTAGAGGAGGCTTTAAAAAACATTGATAAAATGTCGCAATCTACTTTTGATGAAATCATCGAAAAATATGTAGAAATGAATATTGCCCACCCTTTCAGAGAAGGAAATGGGCGTAGTACACGAATTTGGCTTGATCTTATTTTGAAAACTGAGATTGGGCAGGTTGTGGATTGGAGTCGTGTTGACAAAGAAGATTATCTGCTTGCAATGGAACGCAGTCCCGTTAAAGATATTGAAATTAAGCACCTTTTAAAAAATGCACTCACAAATGAAGTAAATAGCCGAGAGGTTTATATTAAGGGTATTGACCATAGCTATTATTATGAGGGTTATATCACTTTCAAAACAGAGGAATTATAATGAAAAAGAAAATTTATATTGCCTTATAAGCACACAGCTTTTACTGTGTGCTTTGTTTGTATTTATGCACAATTAGTTAGGACAAAGCAATAAAAAAGTATTAAAAACAGACAAAAAAGTGTTGGAATATTGAACTATAAAATAATAAGTGTTATTATAATAATAAATTATTGTAAATTTTTTTAAGGAATTTATTAAGGTATTGATTGATTAAGTAGGAGGGCTCAAATGAAAAAAATATTAAAAAGACAGCTCAGTATTATTATGGTACTGACTATGTTGTTTACAATGCTTCCTAATAATTTTATAAATTATAATAGGGAAGTTTTTGCGGCTACAATGGCAGCAGGTGACGACCTGGTATCTGCTGACCCGGGTATGGCAACGAGCAGTAACTGGACTACAAGTAATATTACTACGGGTAGTTCAGGAACTATTACAGGTGCATCCAGCAGTACATATGCCAGTGGAACATCTTTTTGGGGTACAAATGGAAAAGCCGGATATATATATTGGAATACATCAACGACTTTTCCTGCCGGAACTTATACAATCAGCATTTATGCAGCGGGCCAAAACGTTACGGCATATCCATATCTGGATGGACAGATAACAACAACATCACAGACAATTAATGCCTCTTCATGGAGTGCAGCTTCAACAGTATCACTGAGTTTTGAACTGACTGATGAAACAACAGGATATATGGGTGTATA
>JBJEMK010000133.1:0-9267 GCA_051879635.1 Eubacterium sp. | reverse complement strand
GAAGATATGATGTGAACTGTCACATTGTTGTTAAGTTATGAGAGAAAAGTTGGAAAGCCTTCCGGTGAGTGAATTACGAGAGATTGCAAAAGCAAATGGTATATCAAAAACATCTGCAATGAGAAAAAAGGATCTTATTGAGTCAATATTAGAATTGGAGCATAGTAATGGCTCTCAAAATAATTCTCAGGAGGAGCAGCCTCCACAGAATATTGAACAGGCAGATGAATTCAACGAGAAAGGCGATTTCAGGCATTCAGGAATATTGGAAGTGTGTGCAGATGGATTTGGATTTATAAGGTGTGATAATTTTCTTCCGGGGGATGATGATGTTTATGTGTCACCTGCACAGATACGAAGATTTAATTTAAAAACAGGAGATATTCTTACAGGAAAAGTTCGCCCAAAACGTGAAAACGAAAGATTTGGAGCACTATATTATCTTGAAAAAGTCAATGGTTATGCACTTGATGTAGCACGTCAAAGAAAGAGTTTTGAGGAACTCACACCAATATTTCCAAATGATAGACTGCATCTTGAGACTTCAAAAGAAAATATGGCAATGCGCATTGTAGATTTGATTAGTCCAATAGGAAAAGGGCAAAGGGGCATGATTGTATCTCCTCCTAAAGCAGGTAAAACCACATTATTAAAGGAGATTGCACAGGCTGTAAAGAAAAACAATCCGGAGATACATTTGATAATTCTTTTGATAGACGAGCGCCCTGAAGAGGTAACTGATATAAAAGAAGCAATTGAAGGTGAGAATGCAGAAGTAATATATTCTACATTTGATGAGCTTCCTGAACATCATAAACGTGTATCTGAGATGGTAAGCGAAAGAGCTAAAAGATTAGTAGAACATGGTCAGGATGTTATGATTTTGCTTGACAGCATAACAAGATTGGCAAGAGCTTATAATCTTACTGTAAATGCAAGCGGAAGAACACTTTCAGGAGGTCTGGACCCGGCGGCATTGCATATGCCTAAAAAGTTTTTCGGCGCAGCAAGAAATATGCGTGAAGGAGGAAGTCTTACTATTTTGGCAACAGCCCTTGTTGATACGGGTAGTAAAATGGATGATGTTGTTTTTGAAGAATTTAAGGGAACAGGTAATATGGAACTTGTACTGGACAGAAAATTATCTGAGAAGAGAGTTTTTCCTGCGATTGACATAGTTAAATCCGGAACCAGAAGAGAGGACCTGCTGCTTAATACAATGGAACAAAATGCAGTATCAATGATAAGAAAAGCAACTAACGGTATGAGAAGTGATGAGGCTGTTGAAAGTATACTTAATTTGTTCTATAAGACAAGAAATAATAATGATTTTGTAAATCAGATAGGAAAAATAAGATTGATAAATAACAGATAAATATGCAATTAATCGCAAATATATATAAAAGAATAAAAAACACTTGCAAAAAATAATACCAATATGCTATAATTATAAAGCTGTTTGCTCTGATATAAACAGCATTTAGCAAAGAAACAAGATTGGCGCAAGTCAATTGTCATATGATTAAGTAATAAAGAGGTGAATGAAATGAAAGAAGGAATCCATCCAGATTATCATGAAGCTACAGTTACATGTAACTGCGGTAACACATTTAAAACAGGCTCAACTAAAGAAGATATTCACGTTGAAATCTGCTCTGCATGTCATCCATTTTACACAGGACAGCAGAAGAATGTAGCAGCTCGTGGACGTATTGATAAGTTCAATAAGAAGTATGGTATCGAAAACAAATAGTTCTGAGTATTAGGGTTGAGAGTAAAATCTCAACCTTTTATACTTATATGGAGTATGGAGGCTAAAATGCAAAGAGCAAAAAGAATGCGGCCATCAGGTATTGGCGGGCAGGCTGTCATAGAAGGAATTATGATGAGAAATAAAGATGGCATGTACGCAACGGCAGTTCGTAAACCTGATAAAAAAATTGAAATAGATATACAGCAATCAAAAAGCATAACAAAGAATAATAAGATTTTAAGACTGCCGTTCATAAGAGGTGTATTCTGCTTTGTAGATTCTATGGTTATAGGAGTAAAAACACTCACATATTCTGCTGGATTTTATGAAGAAGATGTACAGGAGCAAGAGAGTAAAACAGATAAACTGTTAGGAAGACTTTTTGGAGAAAAAGCAGAAGATGTTGTTATGGGGCTTACCGTAGCATTGTCAATGGTTTTGGCCATTGCAATATTTATGCTGCTTCCGTTGTTTATTTCAGAATTAATCAGCAAGTATGTCGGATTTGTAAAGACTGCATGGATACCTGCAATTGAAGGTGTTGTTAAGATTATTATTTTTGTAGTGTATGTAATGCTGATATCATTAATGAAGGACATACAGCGCACATTTATGTATCATGGTGCAGAGCATAAATGCATAAACTGCATAGAACATGGCTTAGAATTGAATGTGGAAAATGTAAGAAAAAGTTCAAGACAGCATAAGAGATGTGGTACCAGTTTTTTGCTTATTGTTATGATAATAAGTATAATATTTTTTATGTTTATAAGAAGTGATAATATTTTAATTAGATACGGATTGCGACTACTTCTTATACCTGTTATCGCAGGAGTTTCTTATGAATTTATAAAACTGGCAGGTTCTACAAATAATAAGGTTATTGGTATATTATCTATGCCGGGATTGTGGCTTCAAAAACTGACGACAAGGGAACCTTCAGATGATATGATAGAGGTTGGAATAGCTGCAGTAGAGGCTGTTTTTGACTGGAGACATTACCTTAGGCTGCATGGTATAGAAGTAGAAGAAAAAGAAAGTCAGGAAAATGGTGAAGAATACTAAAAGCACATACAGGGAATTGCTTTCCTTAGCAGAAAATATGTTATCAGACGTGGATATACCAGATGCTAAAACTGATGCATGGATTTTGATGGAATATGTATTCGATATGAACAAAAGCAGATATTTTCTGTATATGAATGATGAGGCAGACCCAAACAATGCAGATATATATATTGAACTTGTAAACAAGCGAATGAATCATATTCCACTTCAATACATAACCGGTGAGACAGAGTTTATGGGCCTGACATTCAAAGTTAACAGCAGTGTATTGATTCCGAGGCAGGATACGGAAATTCTTGTCGAAGAAACAGGCAGATATGTAACATCCCAAAAGACAGTACTTGATATGTGTACGGGTTCGGGCTGTATAGCAATAAGCATAGCAAGATTATATAATCCACTAAAGGTTACAGGTGCAGATATATCATCAAAGGCGTTAGATACGGCATTGGAAAATGCAGAAATTAATAAAGTTAATGACAAAATTGAGTTTGTTCAGTCGGATTTATTTGAGAACATAAATGAAAAGTATGATATTATTGTTTCTAATCCACCATATATAAGAACAAATGATATAGAAATGCTTATGTCTGAAGTGAAAGATTTTGAACCACGGAATGCACTTGATGGGGCTTTTGACGGACTTAAATTTTACAGAAACATTGCCGAATATGGGAAACAGTATTTACATCCACAAGGTATGATTGCTTTTGAAATAGGTTTTGAACAGGCGGAGGATGTAAGTAATATACTTGGTAATAATGGATATAAAGATATAAAAGTTATAAAAGATTTGGCAGGACTGGACAGAGTTATAACTGCACAGAAGCAATAATGGTGTAATATAGGAGGAAATTATGTTTGATAAATTGGATGACATTTTAGTCAGATATGAAGAATTAATGAAGGAACTGGCACAGCCAGATGTTACTAATGATCAGCAGCGCTTCAAAAAACTGATGAAGGAGCAAAGCGACCTTACACCAATTGTTGAGGCATATAAAGAATATAAACAGGCCAAGAAAGATATAGAGGAAAGTCTTGCCATTTTGGAAGAAGAAAATGATGAAGATATTCGTGAACTGGCAAAAGAGGAGCTTAATGCTGCAAAGAACACAGTATCAGAAATGGAAAACAAACTAAAAATTCTTTTGCTTCCAAAAGATGAAAATGATGATAAGAATGTAGTGGTTGAAATACGTGGTGGTGCAGGTGGCGATGAAGCTGCCCTGTTTGCAGCAGAATTATATAGAATGTATTGTATGTACGCAGAAAAACAACATTGGAAAACAGAGATGATTTCAGTAAATGAGAATGGTTTAGGCGGATTCAAAGAAGTGGTATTTATGATAAATGGTCAGGGTGCATATTCTATGCTTAAATATGAAAGTGGGGTTCATCGTGTTCAACGTATACCGGTAACAGAATCAGGTGGACGTATTCATACATCTACAGCTACGGTAGCAATTATGCCGGAAGCAGAGGAAGTAGATGTTGAAATAGATATGAATGATTGCAAATTTGATGTGTTCAGGGCTTCAGGAAATGGAGGACAATGTGTAAATACAACAGATTCAGCAGTCAGATTAACACATATACCTACAGGTATTGTTATTTCATGCCAGGATGAAAAGTCACAGTTAAAAAATAAGGATAAAGCTTTAAAAGTTTTGCGTGCACGTTTATATGAACTGGAATTGCAAAAAAAACAGGATGAAGAATCGGCAGCAAAGAAAAGCCAAATAGGAACAGGTGACAGGTCAGAAAAAATAAGAACATATAATTTTCCACAGGGCAGAGTAACAGACCATAGGATAAAACTTACACTTCATAGATTAGAACAGATTATGAACGGAGATTTACAGGAAATTATTGAGAGCTGCATTGCAGCCGACCAGGCGGCTAAACTGGCTAAGATGAATGAAAATGTATAAATGATTATTCATCATAACTTCATAATTATAACTGAATTTTGAGAGGCTTACCATTAAGGGGCCTCTTTGGTATTAATAATAGAATATAATAAAGTATTGTGTTATAAATATATTTAAGAATTTATAAAGAGATATAACGAGGTTCCTTATGAGAAGAGTAAATCCGGAAATTAATAAAACCCAGGAAGTAGCAATGCGGGTATCCAAGACGAGCATTTTGGTAAATATGATTCTTTCTTTGTTAAAGATGATAGCAGGGATTATTGCATCGTCAGGAGCTATGATTTCAGATGCAGTACATTCAGCATCTGATGTTTTTAGTACGTTTGTAGTAATAATAGGTATAAAGATTGCATCAAAAGAACCTGATAAAGAACATCCATACGGACATGAACGTATGGAATGTGTTGCGGCGATAGTTCTGGCAGTGCTTTTGGCAGTTACAGGATTGGGAATAGGCTATTCCGGTATGATTAAGATTATTGCAGGAAATTATGATAATCTGGAAGTTCCCGGCATGTTAGCACTTATAGCGGCGTGCATATCTATAGTAGTTAAGGAATGGATGTTCTGGTATACTAAGATAAGCGCGGCTAAAATAAAGTCAGGTGCTTTATTGGCGGATGCATGGCACCATCGTTCTGATGCGCTTTCTTCAGTAGGTGCTTTTATCGGTATACTTGGTGCAAGAATGGGTTATCCTGTATTGGATCCTGTAGCTAGTGTTGTAATATGTATTTTTATTATTAAGGCATCTTGCGACATATTCAGAGATGCAATAGATAAAATGGTTGATAAGTCATGCGATGATGAAACAGAACAGAAAATTAGAAATCTTGTGTCAAGTAATAGTGGCGTTCTTGGTATTGATGAGCTTCGTACAAGAGTTTTCGGCAATAAGATTTATGTTGATGTCGAAATAAGGGCAGATGGTAATAAGAAGCTTAGTGAAACTCATGCCATTGCAGAGGAAGTGCATGATCTGATTGAAAATGAAATTGAAGATGTAAAACATATTATGGTACATGTGAATCCTGATAAAATGTAAGGAATGCCAAAACAAATAAAGTTATTACATATTAACATACAAGGAGGCAGAATATGACACATCAGAAAATAGGTATGGTATTGGAGGGAGGGGCCAGCAGAACGCTATATTCCTGTGGTGTATTAGATGCACTGTTAGAGGCAAATTATCTTCCTGATTATCTTATTGGAGTGTCAGCCGGAATTGCCTATGGGATATCCTATCTTTCAAAGCAGAAAGAGCGGAACTGGTTAATTGCAGAAAAATACATGGCGGATTCCAGATATATGGGCATTGGCAATATGTTGAGAGACAGGAATTATTATGGACTGAACTTTGTTTTTGACGAGATTCCGAATCGGCTGCTGCCTTTTGATTATGATGCTTTTGCACAATATCCGGGAGAGGTTGAAGCTGTAGTAACTAATATTAAAACAGGCAAGCCGGAGTATATGAAGGTTGCAAGAGAAAATACATCATATAATGTCTTGGTTGCAAGTTGTGCGATGCCTGTGTTTTTTCAGCCTGTTCACATAGAAGATGAATATTATCTTGATGGAGGAATATCAGATTCTATTCCTTATGAGCACGCTTTGGAAATGGGGTGTGATAAACTTATTATTGTATTAACAAGAACCAGGGATTATATAAAAACACCGGAAAAAACTGCAGTTTTTCAAAATCTTATTTTTCGCAATAAAAAGGAACTGGCCAAGGCTTTGAACGAACGCCCGGGAAAGTATAATAGATGCAGAGAACATATTTTTGAACTTGAGCAGCAGGGCAAGGCATTTGTTATGGCACCGGAGGATACTTTTGGGATAAAGCGGACAGAAGGCAGGTCTGAACACCTTAGACCACTATATGAGGAGGGTTTTAGGATGATGCAGAACAGGATGGATGAATTTACAAAATTTGTAAATCAGTAAAAGCAGGCGAATTTTGAGATGGTGACACAATATGTTGATTTTAAAGAGTTTTAACATCACTATTTTGTGTAAATAGTACTTGATAAATGTTTCTTTATCTCTTATAATTAGCTATGTATGTGTGAACAGAAAGTTAAGGTGGGACATATGCTTGGAATTATAGATATACATACACATATGCTTCCGAAACTTGATGATGGAGCTAAGGACATGGAAGAAACCATGCAGATGTTGCAACAATCATATGAGCAGGGAGTACGTGGAATTATATTTACTCCACACTATCATAAGGGACATTTTGAAGCAGACTCAGATAAGATTCTAAAGACTTTTGAGAGTGTAAAGGAAAAATCAGGTCGAAAGTGGCAGGATTTGAAATTATATCTGGGAAGAGAGATATATTATAATGTTGACGTTCCGGATATGCTTGCCGATGGCAGGTTGCAGACTATGGCTGAGTCTATGTATGTGTTAGTAGAATTTCCTATTGATATAGAATATGCCCTTCTAAAAGATAATATAAACAGCATATTGCTGGCGGGTAAAATACCTGTTATTGCACATGCAGAAAGATATAAATGCTTATACAAAAAGCAGGAATATATAGAGAGCATAGTAAAGATGGGAGCATATATACAAGTTAATGCTTCCGGTTTTACAAAATCGTCACCATGGAAGACCAGACGTTTTATTATGAAACTATTTAAAAACGATATGGTACATCTTGTTGCTTCTGACGCACATGGGTCTAAAACAAGAAAACCGGACTTTTACGAATGCGAGCGTATACTGGTTAACAAGTACGGAATAGATTATGCTGAATATATTCTTAAGGAGAATCCTGAAAAGATAATAAGCAATCAATATATATAATGGAGGGAATTAAGAAACATGGAAGAACATAACATAAGAGAAGAAGTTGAAATTGATTTAAAACAGATATTTTTTGCTGTATTAGATAAATTTGTTATTATTCTTATGGTTGGAATAATCTTTGGAATGGCTGCTTTTACATACACAAAGTTTTTTGTAGAACCTGTTTATAAAGCTACTTCAAAAGTTTATATCCAGCAGGCAAAAGACAATAATGATAATAGTCAGCTTACATCTTCTCAGGTGGCAGTGGCAAGTTATCTTGCACAGGATTATGCAAAGTTCATAGTAGACCATGAAGTAATGGAATTAGTCATAGATGAAATGAATTTGACAATGGGTCCTACTGCATTGGCAGGAAAGATATCAATATATAATCCTGAAGATACCCGAATATTAGAAATATCAGTTAGTGATACAAATCCGGAAGATGCTGCCCAGATAGCAGATGTTGTTGCAAAAAAGGCACGTGAGTACATTAATAATACAATTATGAATGATGTAGATATAGTAACGGTATATAGCAGTGCACTTACACCAACAGCTCCTGTTAGCCCGAATGTTAAACGTAATACATTACTGGCTGCATTGTTAGGTATGGCAATAGTGGTTTTGATTGTTGTTATAAGATTTATTATGGATGATACAATTAAAACAGCGGAGGATGTTGAACGTTATCTTGGAATAAGCGTCCTTGCATCTATTCCATTACAGGAATCGGAGGCAGAACATAAAAAGAAAAAGAAGAAAAAAAAGAAAAAAAAGGTAGCGAAGGCATAGGTAAGAGAAAGGAGTAAGTTATGTTAAGTATTGATATAGGTAAATTAGTAAAATTAGATAATAAGTCTAATGAAGCTTACAAGCGTCTCAGAACCAATGTTCAGTTTTGCGGTAATAATATAAAGGTAATAGCGCTTACCAGTTCTATTCCTAATGAAGGTAAGTCTATGGTGTCGTTTAATCTGGCTGTATCTATGGCGGAGTCAGATAAGAAAGTATTGTTTATTGACGCAGATCTTCGTAAATCAGTTCTTATAGGGCGTTATAAGATCAATAAGGCAATAAAGGGATTAACCCATTATCTTTCGGGCGTTAACAAGTTCGAAGAAGTTGTTTATAGCACTAATGTAGATAATCTTGATGTAGTATTTTCAGGTCCGGTTCCTCCTAATCCTGCAGAATTACTGGATAGCGATATATTTAAAGATTTATTGGCTAGAGTAAGAAATGAATATGATTATGTTATTATTGATACACCACCCCTTGGCAGTGTTATTGACAGTGCTATTATTGCAACTGAATGTGATGGGGCAGTATTAGTAATTGCCAGTCATGAAATAAGTTATAAGCTGGCTCAGAAAACCAAGGAACAGTTAGAAAAGTCGGACTGTAAAATACTGGGGGCCATACTTAATAAGGTTGATGTTGAAGAGAGTGGATATTATGGAAAATATTACGGAAAGTATTATGGACATTATTATGGACATTATGGAGCTCAAAATTCGACGCAGACAAAGTAAATATATAACAAAAATAAAAATGGTATTGCACAATTGCAATACCATTTTTGTTCTTATATTAAAGGCCCCCAGTTATCACTATCTTCAGTAGTGTCTTCCTGAATCTGTATGCCACCTTTAGAAGAATCATTTTTTGTAGTTGCTGTTTCGTCTTCACCTAAAC
>JBJEMK010000132.1:0-9303 GCA_051879635.1 Eubacterium sp. | reverse complement strand
GCGGCCGCACACTTTGGACATCCTGTCAAGTATTAATTTAAAATAATGTGGATTTTTTTCTTAACTAAACGTTATTGTCCCCGTCCCCAATGGCATATCAATATTGTATTAATCCCAATGACTGATTCAAGTCAGCCGTTAATCCATCGGTATGTAAATTCCAATACTGTAACAGTTCCTTTTGATGACTCAATATCATTTGCCGAATTCTCTTTTTATCTTTATTTTTGATTTTTCCATCCGATAATTGTGAACCATCAACAAGAGAAAACGCCCCATCTTCCTCATGACGAATATCAACGTGAACATGCGGAACATGATGTTTGCCAGATTCTCTCGAATGCATGTAATAGCGTATTCCGTCATCTTCAAATATACTCCCGGCATCAGAGCATATCAATAATTCGATATTTACAACTTCATCATTCGATGCGTTCATTTTTTTGAGATAATATAATAAAGGCTTTGACAAATCATCAACTCTATAGCGAAGATTATGAAATATTAGAAATTTATGAACAACATTGTATTCTCTCACAAAATCAAGAACACGAATATCATAATATGTAATCATAGAATCCTTATATAACTTCTGCTCAATCCAATCCCATAATTCTCCTACACTGTATTGTGGTTGAACATTATTAATCAAGAAATTCTTTCCATTTATTTTTCTCAATGGTCCAATAATTTCTTTCCCGTGTATACCATAATTTTTACTATGCGGAGTCAGTACATTATCTGCTAGTTTTTCCTCAGCATATACATGAACACTGATATGAATGTTGTAATTAATTACTTCCCTTTGTACTTTCATAAATCATCATCCCTTCAGCCCACTCAATGACCCTACAATCCAAACCGTCGAAATATCGCCCACAGATAACCGGCACCAAATACCTGCAGGTTCTTCGGGGCATATTCCGTAATTCCCTGACAACGTAATTGTATCGCATTCTTCACTGCCATATCAACCGAAGATTTGATAATGGACTTGGAATGTTCCTTCTGATCCACAAATATTTCATTGCCTTTGACATGATATCGAAATTGCAAACCCTGATAAGTCTTAAAGGGATATCCTTCAAAGACTACTATCAGATTCCAGATATCATCTGTCAGCAAATGTTCATCACTATCTATACAATCCGTCAAATCCAACTGAGACAGCTTTCCTTGAAAATCCTGTATCATATTCTGTCTCTTTCGATACAATATGGTTCGTTCCGCATCCGTACTTCACTCCGGAAGTTTATAAACAGTCTTGGAATATGGAATATAAGAATGCACAGACGCTCTGCTCAAATGTGTTCTGTGTCCAATCTCTTCCATGGACATCCCGGACTCCATGTACGCTGCAATCTCCCGACTAAGCTTCGTAGAATATACTCCGGCTGTAATCAGCAGCTTCCGCATCCGAATGGGCGCTATACCAAAAGCCCCAGCAACTTCACGAAGGCTTGGCTTATGCTCTCCCACACAATCCCGGTCATCAAAGGGAGTACCAAATGCCTCCGCAATACGGTCAAGTAATTCCTGAGTAATTTTCTGTTTGTTATAGGATGGTTTCTTTAATGGTCTTGACAAAAGATACGCCTCATTTCGTCACAATCTATACATGCTGTTGTAAAGCAAAGGGCTTTCGCCCTTCGCTCTAGTCTCTCCTAAACAAATCTCTTGTGTACACCTTATCTGCACATCAGATAGGCAGCTATCATAACGGTTTGCAATGATTCATTATAGACTTTCCAAATAATCCATAAAATTCTCTTTGTTCTCAATTGCAGTCGTTGTTGGTCTACCCAAATCATCTCTTGCACCAATAGAACATTTTACTTCAATAAGACTTAATTCCTGTCTCTGCTTAGCAGTTTCAAGTTCTCGGTCCAAATCAGTAAAATTATCAACACAAATTGCATTTGGATATCCACAAGCTTTAGCAATTGAAACAATATCAATATTTGATGCTACTGTTGGCATACCTCCAACAGTTTCATGTGCACCATTGTTAATTACAATATGTACCATATTCTTAGGTGCATTTGCACCAAGTACAGCCATAGAACCCATATGCATCAATAAAGAGCCATCACCATCAACACACCAAACTTTAGTATTCGGTTTATTTATCGCAACGCCAAGAGCAATTGACGAACTATGCCCCATAGATCCAACAGTCAAAAAATCATATTTATGACTTTGATTATTTGCCTCTCTGGTTTCGAACAACTCTCTACTTGCTTTTCCCGTTGTACTAATGATCGGATCTTCTCCGGTAACTTTTACAATATGCTGAATAATCTCCTCGCGGACCATAGTATTACTATTCTCATACTTTACCTTTCCATCATAAGAAAGTGCACCTTTTCTGATAACAAAAGCTACATCCTTTCCGTCTGCAAGAATCTGTTTATATTCTTCCATAACTTTTGCTACTTCTTCGTCTGTAGTTTCTTTTCCTATTGCAAAAGTCTTAATGCCCATATCCTCAAGTAATTTGATTGTCACTTCTCCTTGGTATATATGCTGTGGTTCATCATGAATACCTGGTTCGCCTCTCCATCCTACGATAAATACCATCGGAATTGCATATACCTTATCATTTAAAAGAGATGCTACTGGGTTAATGATATTTCCTTCCCCGCTATTCTGCATATATACTACCGGTACTTTTCCGGTTGCAAGATGATATCCGGCAGCCAAAGCAACACAATTTCCCTCATTTGCAGCAATCACATGGTGCTTTTGATCAATACCATATTCGTTCATCAAATAGTTACATAAAGATTTCAACTGAGAATCCGGCACACCAGTATAAAACTCTGAACCAATAATCTCTACTAATTTTTCTACCTTCATTCTTTTATTATCCTTTCGTACATATCTCGCAAAACATCTTCTGAGAGCTTTACCGGATTGTTCTTTAGTCTTACCGGATTTACAGATTCAGTCAAAACAGCTATATCTGTTTCTCTGTTATTTGATAATGGATATTGCAACTTCATATAATCAAACATATCATCAAACTCACTTATACTCACACATTTTGCAATCTCATCAAATGTTTCTTTTAGGTACCGTTCGCCTCTATCATCTATACAATCACCTGTATGACTTAACATATATTTCCATACTTCTTTCATACATAACGCAACTGCATGTCCATGTGGGAACCCATACAAGGATGTAATCTTATAACTCATTGCATGTGCTGCCGTCGTTGCTGTAATATTAATGGCTCGTCCTGCATAATTTGCAGCCAGCATGATATTCTTTCTTGCTTCGACTGTATTTTCATCTAAATATTCTTTCCAATTTGAAGTAATACCTCGAATTGCTTTTCTTGAATAGTCCTTACTTTCATCCGTTGAATTAACCGACCACCATGATTCAATCGCCTGACACAATGCATCCATCATGGTACATTGTTTCTGATATAACGGCAACGTCTTTAGTACAGATGGCTCCAATATCGCATAATCAGGCACGATACTATCATGAGAAATGGACTGCTTAGTTCCTTTGTAATATATTACTGCATGTTTCGTAGATTCACTTCCAGTTCCGGCAGTAGTCGGAATAGCAACTAGTGGTATCTGAGTATCAAATTTCTCTTGTTCAAGATAATTAATATCTTGATTCATCTTTGAAAAGAGCTTTATACACTTTGCAACATCGATAGCACTGCCTCCTCCTACTGCAACTATCATATCACAAGCCGATTCATGAAATAGCTTTATCCCCTCACATACCTGTTCATACAAAGGATTCGGAGTGAAATCAGAAAAAACAACATGTTCGTATTTATTAATCCTATCTTTTATATCCAAGAAATCATATGCCACATCACAAACTAACAAGAATTTCTTACTCTTTACAATCTCTTGAAACGAATCTATTCCTTCAATAATCTGTTGTCCCATCATTCTTCCTCTTTATTCTTCAGGTATTAAACTAATAATATCCTTAAACGGCATGCATATATCGTCACATTCTTTTGCACGATGATTCTTCAAAATTAATTTGGCTGCATTCTCCATAGCCGGAAATCCTGTTCTGGTTAACTGATTCGCATAAATAATGATATTCACGCCACGTTGCTTAAACTCTTCTTCTGTAACCGTGTTAAATGAAGTTGGCACTACTACAATCGGAGTAGTCGAATCCTTCTCTCTGAATTTCTCAACAAATTCAAAGATTTCACCCGGATCTTTTTTACGACTATGTATCATAATTGCATCTGCTCCTGCTTCAACAAAAGCAAATGCTCTAGTGAGTGCATCATCCATACCTTGTTCAAGAATCAAACTTTCAATTCTCGCACAAATCATAAAATCCTTTGTTCTCTGTGCTTTTTTACCTGCACGAATCTTTTCTGAAAAATTTTCTATTGTATCTTGAGTTTGTACTACCTCCGTACCAAAAAGGCTATTCTTCTTAAGTCCAGTTTTATCCTCAATAATAACCATCGAAACGCCCATTCGTTCCAAACTTCTAACTGTATATACAAAATGCTCTGTTAATCCACCCGTATCTCCATCGAAAATGATAGGTTTTGTAGTTACTTCACAGATATCATCAATCGTTCTGAATCGACTCGTCATATCAACCAATTCAATATCTGGTTTTCCTTTTGCAGTAGAATCACACAATGATGAAATCCACATGGCATCAAACTGCCTTGCACCACCATCTTCCTCTACGATAGTATTCTCTACAATCAAACCGGTCAAACCACTATGAGCCTCCATAGCGGTAATCGTACCTTTCATAGCCAAAGCCTTTTTCAAACGTGCACGACGCATATCTGGTGTAGATAATTCTGCTCTAGCTCTTTTCTCCAATTCCAAATACTTTTCATCCTTAGAGTATGGATATTCCACTAATTGACCACCATATGTAGCAAGCACAGAACACACTTCATCTCTAACAGCTTTCTGAAATCCTGTTTTCCAATCATCTCCATGTACAACGTATGTTGGTTGCAATTCTTCCAAAACATCCTTATAACTTAATGTTTTCTGTTCTACAACCTTGTAAACACCAGAGATATTTTCCAACATAGACATTCTCTCATCACAAGGTAATAAAGGAAATCTCTTATATGAAGCAACTGCTTCATCTGATAGTACACCGATAATCAATTTGCCTAGTTTCTGTGCTTTCTTGATAATTGCAATATGTCCACTATGAATCATATCAGTCGAGAAACACATATATACTGTTCTATTTTCTATTTCATTTAATTTGGCTGATACCATTTTCAAATCCTCCGGTGTATCTATCTCTGAACATAATCTGTCCTTTACGTCCAACGCCTCTATATGACATTCATTCGAAATCTCATTAAATGCATTCTCTGCATAACATTTTCTCTTTGCTTCTTCTCCACTTTCACAATATTCAATAATCTTTGAAAGCCATACAGACCAATCACCTCTGTTGAGCTTATATAATGCCTGTGCCTCCATGGCATCATCAAAAAATTCAATGCCAACCTTGTCTACCTTACCATCATGAACCACTGCCTTAAAATCCTTGTCAGGCAACGGAATTGTTGAACTCACTTTCATACAGCTAATTTCACACGCTAACAAATCATCTAGTACAGATGCTTCAAACACTAAATCTCCATGCATCAAAATAATATCATCGTC
Organism: Eubacterium sp.; assembly: GCA_051879635.1. Classification (GTDB taxonomy): domain Bacteria; phylum Bacillota; class Clostridia; order Lachnospirales; family Lachnospiraceae; genus JBJEMK01. The sequence goes on along the minus strand of JBJEMK010000132.1, from coordinate 3,646 downwards.
CAAATATTCTCTTGCACAATAGATAGAATAAATATAATTTGTCTGTGCATATAGAGGATTGTTAACAAATTTAATATGTATTGGCAAATCAAGTGATTCGCAATAATTTACTAACACATCTTGATAGTATCCTGTTGTTATTACAACTTCTGTAATTCCAGACATAAAAAGTAATTTTAACTGTCTACTTAATATAGTTTCATTTTTTAAAATTTCAGTCATGCATTTGGGATGTTCTGATGTGAGTACTCCCATACGATGACCAAGTCCTGAATTTAAAATTAATGCTTTCATAATTCCCCATCACTTTCTAATCATTTTAATAATCGAAAGAACAATTTCATCCTTCATAATATACATCAAAAAAACATAGACAACACAAGATAAAACAATCATTAACAAAGTATATATTATTATATTTGAAAAAATGTTGTTTAAGATAAAATGCAATATAAAAATAGGCATACTTGCAATCAAAATTTTAATTAACATTGCAAAAATATTATCAATTGAATGATATAATTTAGAATATTTTATCATTAAAACAAAAACAATAAACTCAGAAATAACTGTTGATACCGCAGCACCATTATAACTATATTGGGGTATAACAAGCATATTCATAAAAAAATTTGATATCGCACCTATTACAGTTATTACTGCTGCAGTTTTTTCTTTTTTTTGAGGCAGAAAATACTGATAATACATATATCCATCAACCACGGAAAAAACCATGTTTATCGCTAATATTCTCATTGAAAAAATTCCCGTCAAAAAATTGGAGCCAGCAAAAATTAAAATTATTATTTTTGCCATTGCACAAACACCAAAAGAAGCTGGTATAGCAAGCGCAAGAATTACATTAAACCCTCTATCGAATAATTTTCTATAGTCCTCTTGAATACTATTACTCCAATATTTTGTAATTCTTGACAAAAAAACGACATTTAACGATGTCATTACTGTTCGAATTAATGTATTGACTTTTACCGAAACAGTATATATTCCGACAGCATAATCCCCTTTCATAACACCTAACATTACATTGTCCAAATTCATATATATAGACGATGCAAGAGAAATGAAAAATATCAAAAAAATAGGTTTTATATGTTTAGTTAAATTCAAATCACAACTTTTTTTAAAATCAATATATTTTTTTGAATGAATAACGTTCATTATCGATGAACCACCTGCTGAAAAAACTAATACAAATGCATATGAAATATAATCATTTTCATTTTTAACTAGTATAACTAACAGTACTAAAGCAATAATTTGGAATAAAACTGTTCTTATACTTATATATTTGTATTCTTCTTCTATCTGATATAACCACTCCATTTTTAAAGTATTAAAAAAAATAATAGAACCAGAAACTAACATTAATGGTATATCCGGATTTGCAACATATAAGTATACACCAAATAATAAGAACGATACGATTGTTGATATTATATTAATATACAATATCTCCGAAGAAAAAATTGATAACTCTTCTCTATTATCGTGGTATTTTCCACCTTCTCTAGTTGCATATAGCGCTATACCCAACGAAGCTACAAGTGCAAAATAACTCACTACTGACGTTGAATAAGTCACCTTACCAATTCCACTTACACCAATTATTCTAGATGCATATGTAAATGTAACCAGAGGAAAAACAACTGACATACATGATTGAATTATATTATAAATGCCATTTTTTATTATTGAACTATTTTTTTTCATTTTTTATTGAATATAAATCTCCTAAAACAATTCTGATTGAGGAATAATAATTTATGTATTTTATCATTCCAACAATATATTTTAATATGCTAGATTCATAAAGTTTTTCTTTTCTAAAAGCATAATATCTCATATATTTCTCTAATACTGAGGAAATAATATCATTTAAAAATTCATCATGAAGCAACTGTAAATAATATATTTCTTTATTAATTTGACTTATTCGACCGTTTAAATTTGATCTTGGTTTCAATGTTAAATTAACTCCACTAGTATTATTATTGTGGATTCTATAATAATTTAAATATTCTTCTAAAATGTAAAATGAGTGATTTTTGCATGCAATAAACTCAATATACCTATCATGAGATTTATGATTATTATAATTCGATTTCAAAATAATATTTTTTAATGTTTTATCAATTAGTAACGTCATTCCAGGGCGCAATTCTCGTTGTTTAATTAAGGATTCTATACTTACCTTTCTTACTTTTGTCCTATTTTTCTTTTCTTTTTTAATTATTATCCCTTCACTATCAATTAATATATTACGACATGATAAACACCGAATATTTTGATGTTCTAATATACATTCAATCATTTTTTCAACTTTACGCTCATGCCATACATCATCTTGATCACAAAAGAAAATATAATCACCACTTGAATAACTAAGTCCTTTAAAAAATGTCTGCGAGTATCCTATATTTCTTTCATTTCTATAATAATGTATTTCTATTGAGCTACGTGTGATAAATTCCTTTATCATACATTTAATACTAACATTTGATGCATCATCAACAATAATAATTTCATCAGGTTTTAAGCTTTGATTATATATACTCTCTAATTGTTGTATCAAATAATTATTTGCATCATATGTTGCTATTACAACAGAAATTTTCATAAATATCACCTACCTACTACAATCTTTATAGTTAATATCCCTTACAGCAAGTAGAGAATTACCCATCATGTTGCTTAAGCTGTCAGGATAAGTATGTCACTAATTTTAGTCATCACCTTCCAGAACTATACATCCGCTAAATAGTCAGCCAACCAGCCCTCATTCAAAACATTCGTTTTACTCAGATTAACCCCTCTGGCATTCGCGTGAAACACCCAGTAGGTTAATTAGACGGTGTGAAGGCTTATAGACCAATAAATATCCTTATTGAATATTCTTGCGTCAGGAAATCGTAATTCCGGCGCAGTGGAAACCTACATTCCGAATACGGAAACCGCCTTTGATTGGCTTAACTACCATCCATAAGAAATCGATCCAATGTCAAGCTCAGAGCCACTTTGCGGGTCGTTAGCCGACTTTATATTGGTGAGATTTCTTGTATTCCATAATATATAAACAGTTTCCTAATCATCGGTCAGTTATGACCTCTATACTGGGATATTCAAGCAATTAATCACTTCCTAATTATAAAAGTATTATCAATAATAAAATAATCCAAAAGCATACAATATACGAAACATTCCAAATTGGCAAATATGGAATAAAAATTACAGAAAAATGATAATGTAATTAAACTAAGCATATACAGCGATGTAATAATCATTTTTTTCTTTTTTATTAATTGATAAAAAAAGAAATATGTAATTAATCCAACTACAAAAACATACAGAACAGCACCTACCATTCCTATTCCAAAAACCAATTCCGAAAAAAGGCCTCCAACATTGGCCGTTGTACCATTCGAATTTACAATTGGTGCCACGCCCAATGCCGGATCATGAAAACTCCGATTTCCAATAAACTGCTGAAAAAGGGTATTAAATGCATTAAATGCAGTTAATAGTCCTGTACTCATACCATTATATTCCGGCATACAATAATATTCGTTGCTTGCAATAAACGGACAAAACAAATAATGAAGGAAATGCTCAATTGAAAAAGCAATTC
>JBJEMK010000131.1:0-9327 GCA_051879635.1 Eubacterium sp. | reverse complement strand
AGCAGGCGTCGACGGTCACCGGAACAACACTGGATGTGCCGGAGATGGACATGGTCTCTGCACTGATGCACGGCGAGACGGCGATCTGGCCGGACGTCTATGTGGAAAACGCGCAGCTGCTGAGTATTCTGGACGATCTGTGCGCGCGCCTGGTGAACGGCGGCACGGATCTGGCGGCAGAACTGGAACGCACACAGGCGGAAATTGACGCAATGCTTGCCGGCTGACACAGGCACCGGACAAAGGCGCCCGGCTTCCGGGCGCCGCAGCCGGGCGGCAGGGAGGGAAGGATTCCGATGAAATATAGGATTGAGGACTGGATGCGCAGCGAGCAGGCACGGCGGCAGCAGCTGTTTACCGACCTGTTCTGCGGGCGGCCCGTCGACCATGTGCCGCTGGAGATTCGCGTCAGCGACGATCTGCATTCGGTCCGTTCCCACTTTCTCAGCCCGGAGGACACCTGGCTGGAGGATTCCCTGCGCACCGTGGAGCTGACCTGGGCCCTGGGGCCGTACACCGACGCCATTCCGGCCTTCTGCGCGGACGTGGGCTGCAGCTGCATCGCCAACGCCTTCGGCGCGGAATATCTCTTTCTTGGCGGGGAAGATCAGACGCCGAGTGTCCGTACCGGCATCATCCGGGGTCCATTGATATTATCCTGTAGTACCGGTGGAGGTCATAATGCTGCAGGAGAAGCGATAAAAAAGGAATTGATTAAACGTGGACATAATGTGAAAATGTTTGACCCATATTTATTAGTTAATGATTATATGCCAAACAGGGTAGGAAACACTTATGTCAAGCTGGTTCAAAATGTACCACGAATGTTTGGATTAATATATCAGGCAGGTGAAATAGTCAGGAATATTCCTATGAAGTCACCGGTTTATTATGCAAATACAAAAACTGCAAAACGGCTGGCCCGTTATCTTCAAAACAATCATTTTGACGTTATGATTATTCCTCATTTATTTCCGGCAGAAATGATTACGTACCTTAAAAGACATAATGTTGCGCTGCCAACCAGTATTTTTGTTGCAACAGATTATACATGCATTCCATTTACAGAGGAAACAGAATGTGATTATTACTTTGTTCCTGCACAGTCCAAGGTAGAAGATTATGAAAAACGTGGAATAGACAGTAAAAAAATTATTCCATTTGGGATTCCTGTAGATGGTGATTATTATAAATACATGACAAAAGAGCAGGCAAAAGATATGCTTGGACTGCTTCATGATAAAAGATATATTTTGCTGTCAGGAGGAAGTATTGGCGCCGGGAATATAGAAAAGTCAATTGAGGTATTGAAAAGGTATTATAATAATCAGAAAGATGTAAAAATTATTGTAATATGTGGAAACAATGGGAGACTATATAACAGACTAAAGTCCAAATATAAAGACACAATTGATTTAATCAGATATACAGACAAATTGGCAGTATATATGAGAGCGTGCGATATTTTTATTTCAAAGCCCGGGGGATTGTCTTCTACTGAAGCGGCAGTTGCACAGGTGCCATTGATTCATATAACACCTATTTCAGGGTGTGAAAGTCACAATATGAGATACTTTGTAAGCAATGGAATGAGCATCGGAGTGAAGAATATATATAAGGAATTAGAGGCATCTTTGGACTATATTTCCAATGAGAAGGTTAGGAAAAATATGTTTATTGCGCAGGAAAAAGGAATTCCTGAAGGTGCATTAAGACATATATGTGACTGGCTGGAAAATAAATATTTAGCATAGGACGATATGAGTAAAGAACACTAAAAAGTCATAGAAATATTCTATTGTGTATGTTATAATTAAATTTAACTTTATGATGGCTCATTATGCATGTGGCAATAGCGTAAACGAGTAATTTAAACGTATTGATTGGAGAAAATATATGTTAAATGGTGATAAGGTTATTTTAATGACAAAATTAGCCTTGTATGAACAGAATGAGGGTAAAAAAACTATTAAGATGAGCAAATATTTTAAAGGTGATTATGTTGGCATACAACTGGTAAAATCATTTTTTGCCATTACGCTGGCATATATATTTGCAGTGGCTATAGTAATAGCATATAAGGCAGGTTACATTATTGATAATCTTACTAATATAGATTTTATAAAATATGGGAAAATATTTATTGTTATATATGTTGCAGTATTGCTTATATATATGATGATAACCTTTATCGCATCTACATATAAGTTTAAAACAATAAGAAAGAGTCTGAAAGTATATAATGGATGTTTAAAAGCTCTTTTGAAAATGCAGGATGCAGAAGCTATGAGTATAGAAGAACGTGAATTAGGAGGAGCAGGCGAAGATGATGGCACTTTTAGTTTTTAAGGAAAAACTGAGATCTTTTTATAATAGTTATGAAGTATATATTACACCAATATTGAAGTTTTTAGTTGTACTCGTAACTCTTGGAGTAATAGGAAACAATATAGGATATATGGCAAAGCTGAAGTCGTTACCGGTTATTCTTATAGTTGCACTGCTCTCATCATTTCTTCCGGGCGGGCTGGTTGTATTGATTGTAGCAGTTATTATGCTGGCACATTTATATGCCATTTCACTTGAGCTTATGTGTGTAGTACTTGTATTATTGCTTATAATGTTTTTGGTATATTTTAGATTTACATCAAAGGATAGTCTGGTATTGTTACTTATGCCTGTACTTTTCTTTTTAAAAATTCCATATATTATGCCTATAGCAGTAGGACTTATTGCTACTCCCGTATCAGTTTTTTCAGTGGCCTTTGCAACGGTATTGTGTTATGTTTTACAATATGCGTCAGTAAATGCTGCTACAATTACTAATCTTACATCAGGCACAGCTGCAGAAAAACTCAATATTATTATTGGCGGAATGTTTGGAAATGCAGAGATGTATCTGGCAATTGTAACATTTTCGGCAGTACTGCTGACTGTATATGCAATTAAGAGACTTTCAGTTAATAATTCATGGGCAGTTTCAATTATTATAGGTGGAATTCTTAATATGGTTCTGCTAATAACAGGCGGCATGGTACTTGGAATATATGATACAAAGGATGTATTGTGGATTGTTATATTCTCAATTATTTCAGTTATTATAGCGTTCATAGTGCAGTTTTTTGTATTTTCTGTTGATTATTCACGGACAGAACACACACAGTTTGAAGATGATGAATATTATTATTATGTAAAAGCAGTTCCAAAGATTAAAGTAACTGCAAGTGAGGTAAATGTAAAGAGAATTAACGCCCAGAAGGTTAAGAAGAGTAAATCAAAACATTATTCAAAGCATAACCGAAGCAGAAGTATCGACAAAGTAAACAATTCAGCAACTGAAGGGTTTAGCTTTGATGATAAATAAAGTATAATTTGAAAATATTTAGAAAGGAAGTGAGAAAGTGCAGGTATTGATTGAGTATTTAAAAAGTTTTATGGAATCATATTTAAAGCTTCCTAAGATTTCACCTTCGGATATAGTCGAGATAATAATAATAGCATTTTTAGTATATCAGGTAATGAAATGGATTAAGAAGACAAGAGCCTGGACTTTATTGAAGGGACTCGTAGTCCTTTTGATTATGATATTAGTAGCTTCCTTTTTTAATCTGACAACTATTTTATGGATTGCAAATAAAGCGTTTAGTGTTGGGATTATTGCTATTGTAATTGTATTTCAGCCGGAATTAAGACAGGCGCTTGAGCAACTGGGACGAAGAAAATATATAGGAAATATTTTCCCGCAGAATGGTACAACAGAGGAAGGCAGATTTAGTGATAAAACAATAGCCAGAATTGTAGATGCGACATTTTCACTTGCAAAGGAGAAGACAGGAGCACTGATTGTTATTGAGCAGGATATAACATTAGAACAGTTTGAGCATACAGGAATAAAGATTGATGCAGCAATCAGTTCACAGCTATTTATAAATATATTCGAGCATAATACACCATTACATGATGGGGCAGTAATAGTAAGAGGTGACAGAATAGTAGCTGCAACCTGTTATTTGCCATTATCAGATAATATGGATTTGAGCAAGGAACTTGGAACAAGGCACAGGGCAGGTGTAGGTATAAGCGAAATTACTGACAGTCTTGTGATAATTGTTTCTGAAGAAACAGGTAAAGTTTCTATAGCCCAAAAGGGAGAATTATTAACAGACATAGATACTACAACTCTTAAGGGTGAGTTAGTTAAGGTTCAAAATAAGAAGCAGGTAACAGAAAAGAAACGTATTATGCTTGGAAAAGGAAGGGGTCAGAATTATGGCCGCAAAGCAGAAAATAAAAAATAAAATATTTAACAATTTTACTCTCAAAATTCTAGCGATTATTTCGGCAGTTATATTGTGGCTTGTTGTTGTAAATATTGACGATCCGACAGTTACAAGAACAATTACGGGAATACCGATTACTATTGAGAATGAAGAAGTTTTATCTAGCCAGAATAAAGTATATACAGTAACATCTGCACAGACAGCTACAATTCTTATTTCCGGCAAGAGGACAACAGTTGACAATCTGGATGCAGACGATTTTGAAGCTTATGCACCATTAGATGAAATGTCAATAGTAAATGCAGTACCTGTATATGTAAATATGAAGAAGGCTTCTCTTGAAAAAGAAGTAGACATATCCCTAAGGACTACGATGATTACACTGGCGCTGGAAGATGTTACTACCGAAACTTATGAGATTACATTTAATGAGAACGGTACACCGGCTAAAGGATATGTGGCAGGAGAGATTAGAAAAGGTAAGACTAAAATTAAGATTACGGCACCTCAGTCCATACACGACAAGATAGACACAGTAGCAGTAAACATTGATATATCGGATGCAAAAGAAGATATCAGTGGCAAATATAAGATTCAGCTATATAATGCCAATGGAAAAGAGATTACAATAGATGATAATATAACAATGTCATCTAAAAAGGTAAAAGTTTCCATAGATATGCTAAAAACAAAAAATGTTAATGTTATAGTAAATGTTGATGGAACACCAAATAGCGGATATGAGTATATAGATACTACATATACACCACAAAGCATTACAATATTAGGTGAACCCGAAGTTGTTAATGAGGTTACTGATATTGTGCTTCCGACAGTTAATATTAATGGTGCCAGAGCAACGGTACAGACAAGTATCGATGTAATGGATTATCTTCCGGAAGGTATATCATTATATGGCATGGACAGTAATTATATTGAAGTTACAGCAAATATAGAAGCTTTAGTAACAAAGAGTTTTTCAATTGCAAAAGATAATATTGAATTTAAAAATCTGCCTGAAGGATATGAAGTTGCATTTGCAAATGATAAAGACCTGACTCTGAGGTTAATTGGATTGTCAGGTACATTGGATACGGTAAGTGAGGATGATATAAAGGTATCTATTGATTTGAAGGATGCTGTTGAAGGAAGTAATACAGTAGCAGTAGATGTAGAACTTCCGGAGGGGACAACTCAGAAAAATGATTTATCAGTAAATGTAAAGCTTACTAAAAGCGAATCATAAAATATTAATGGGGGTAGGTTATGATTAGTAAAAAAGTTATTGTAAAACAGGCAAATGGCTTGCATTTAAAACCGGCAGGTGTATTATGTAATTTGACAAATAAGTTTGATTCATCTATTATCTTAAAGAACGACCATAAAGAGGTTAATGCCAAAAGCATAATAAGTGTACTTGGCTCAAGAGTAAAATCAGGTGAAGAAATAGAGATAATTTGTAATGGGGTAGATGAAGAGAAGGCATTGGAGGCAATAACTAAATTATTTGATACCCCATTTGGAGAATTAAATTAAAAATTATTTATATAAAGGAGAATTATTATGAAAAAGATTTTAGTTACAGGTGGAGCAGGCTACATTGGTAGTCATACGGTTGTAGAGTTGCAGAATGCAGGATATGATGTTGTAGTCCTAGATAACCTATCGAATTCATGTAAGGAATCCTTAAAAAGAGTGGAGGCTTTAACAGGTAAGCCGGTACCATTTTATGAAACAGATATACGTGACCGCGAGGGTCTGGAAGAAATATTTGCAAAGGAAGAGATTGATTCATGTATTCATTTTGCGGGATTAAAAGCAGTAGGAGAATCAGTAGAAAAACCTTGGGAATATTACGATAATAATATTACAGGAACATTAACATTACTTGATGTTATGAGAAAGCATGGTGCTAAAAACATTATTTTCTCATCATCTTCAACAGTTTATGGAGATCCTGATACAGTTCCTGTAACTGAAGAATCTCCAAAGAAAGAATGTACTAATCCATATGGATGGACAAAATCAATGCTGGAGCAGATTATGATGGATATGCAGAAAGCAGACCCTGAGTGGAATGTAGTATTGCTTCGTTATTTTAATCCAATTGGTGCACATGAAAGTGGAACTATAGGTGAAAATCCGAATGGCATTCCAAATAACCTTATGCCATTTATAACACAGGTAGCAGTAGGAAAACTTCCACAGCTCAGCATATTTGGTGATGACTATGATACTCCTGATGGAACAGGTGTCAGAGACTATATACATGTGGTTGACCTTGCTATTGGTCATGTAAAAGCCCTCAAGAAAATTGAGGAAAAAGCAGGACTATGTATCTATAATCTGGGAACCGGAACAGGTTACAGCGTTTTGGATATTGTTAAAAATTTTGAGGCCGCAACAGGTGTTAAGATTCCTTATGTAATAAAGGAACGTCGTGCCGGTGATATAGCAATGAATTATGCCAATGCAGGCAAGGCAGAAAGAGAATTAGGCTGGACGGCTAAGAGAGGCATTAAGGAAATGTGTGCTGATTCATGGAGATGGCAGTCACAGAACCCAAATGGATATGTAGAATAATCACATAAGAATGAGGATAGAATGAAATGATAAATTATAAAAGGTATAAAAGAGTCCCTGTATTAAGTTATCCGGAAAGAGAATGGCCGGACAAAGAAATACAGAAAGCACCAATATGGTGCAGTGTTGATTTAAGAGACGGTAACCAGTCGTTAATTGAACCAATGGTGGTTGAAGAAAAAATTGAATTTTTTAACCTTTTAGTTAAGTTAGGATTCAAAGAAATTGAAATAGGTTTTCCGTCGGCATCACAGATAGAATATGATTTTTTAAGACAGTTAGTAGATAGAAAACTGATTCCCGATGATGTAGTTGTACAGGTGCTTGTACAATGCAGAGAGCACCTCATTGAAAAAACATTTGAGTCATTAAAAGGAATAAAAAAAGCAGTAGTTCATATTTATAACTCAACATCAACTCTTCAAAGAGATGTTGTATTTAATATGGATAAAGAACAGGTAAAGCAGATAGCAATAGAAGGAACAAGGCTGGTAAAAAAATATGCGGAAGAATTTGATGGCGAAATTTTGCTTGAATATTCTCCTGAGAGTTTTACAGGAACAGAACTTGATTATGCTTTAGAAGTTTGCGATGCTGTAGTTGATGAATGGGAAGGTACACCTGATAAGAAGGTCATTATTAATCTTCCGGCAACAGTTGAAATGACTACTCCTAATGTCTATGCAGACCAGATTGAATGGATGAATAAGCATTTCAAAAAGAGAGATTCAATTATACTTAGTGTACATCCGCATAATGACAGAGGAACCGGAGTTGCAGCAACTGAACTTTCAATTTTAGCAGGAGCTGACAGAGTAGAAGGTACTTTATTTGGAAATGGTGAGAGAACCGGTAATGTGGATATATTGAATATTGCATACAATATGTTTTCACAGGGAATTAATCCAAAACTTAATATAGAGAATATAAATGAAATAATAGAGGTGTATGAGAGATGCTGTAAGATGCCAGTAGATATGAGGCATCCATATGCAGGAAAACTTGTATTCACAGCTTTTTCAGGTTCTCATCAGGATGCTATCAATAAAGGCATTAGTGCAATGAAACAACGCAATGGACAATATTGGGAGGTTCCATATCTTCCTATCGATCCTATGGACGTTGGCAGGGAGTATGAGCCGATTGTCAGAATAAACAGTCAGTCAGGAAAAGGAGGAGTTGCATTTGTAATGGATACATACTTTGGATATAAACTTCCAAAGGGAATGCACAAAGAGTTTGCAGATGTAATTCAGAAGATTGCAGAGCGTCAGGGTGAAGTTTCTCCGGATACTATTATGGAACATTTCACAGAAGAATATTTACACCCAACAAAACCATTTCAACTTCTCAGATGTGATTTTGCTGATATAAGTGATACTGAAACAAAAGCCACTGTAAGGTATATATATAATGATACAGAATATCTTGAAGAAGCAATAGGAAACGGACCGGTTGATGCTGTAAAGCATATACTTAATGAGAAATCAGGAATTACGGTAAAGGTACTTGATTATTCAGAACACTCATTAGGAGAAGGGTCTCATGCAAAAGCAGCAGCGTACATACAAATGTTGAATCTTGATACAGGAAAGACAACATTTGGAGTCGGTGTAAGCTCTAACATTACAAGAGCTTCAATTCGTGGAATGTTTTCCGCCATCGACAGATTACTAAAATAAACCAATTATACGCATAGATTGGAGACAGCTGTACATGGGATTAGGAAATAGAGTTGCTAATGGTAAGGTTTGGAGCAAAAATAAAGTAAAGAAAAGAAAAAAAGTATTATTATTATTTGAGATATTAACAGCAGTCATGATTATAGCAGCAGGGGTAATCTGGTATGTACCACCGGTTAAGGCGGCAGTAGCTCAAATGGTAGCAACGTCCTCATGGGGTAAATACATTATTAGCATCCTTGGAAAAGAAACATATGATAATAGTGTTTATGATATTGATTTTGATGCTGACAAAGTACTTGTAAATGATGAACTTCAATATGATTACGATGAAGAATATACTAACTTTGTGATGTTTGGTATTGACTCGCGAACTGAACAGTTCGATGATCAGACTAATAGTGATACTATAATTATAGTAAGCGTTCATAATACTACAGGCGAAGTAAAGATGATGTCAGTATACAGAGACACATATCTGCGTATTGTAAAGAATGATGGCTCTTCCTATTATAGTAAAATAAATTCAGCATATGCTTCAGGTGGTGCAACAGCTGCACTTAATACCATTAACACAAATTTTGATTTAAATATTAAAGATTATGTAGTAGTTAATTTTTCAGGCGTAACAAAACTTATTGATGCTCTTGGAGGTGTAGATGTAAATCTTACCGATGGAGAGGTTGCTCAGCTTAATCAACATTTGAAGAGTACAATTGTACAGGTAGGTGAGTATTCGTCAGGAGTTACTAGTGCCGGACCTACACACTTAAACGGGCTTC
>JBJEMK010000130.1:0-2405 GCA_051879635.1 Eubacterium sp. | reverse complement strand
CCTTCTTCTCCCGGAACACAAGTTTAAACATCCTATCCTTGTATTCCCTGTTGATATTAAATTCTTCCAATAGGCAATTTCCTCCTTGTTTCTTTTTGAAATTGGTCTTTAATTCTTAAAAGTACCTTAGAATTATTGTGTATTATTATAACTATAATAATATATTATTTATATTAATAATATATAATATATTCCAAAATAAAGCAAGTGATAAATTTATTTGTAAATATAAGCATTTAAATAAAAGAGTGTGGAGAATGGGAATAATGCAATATGTTGCAAATATATGAGTGTTATAAATACATAATGTTATGGGAACAAATGGAGAAATATAATACCTGATATTGTAGATAAATATAGTATATGGATATATAAAAACACCATTGCACATTAATGCCTCTGGTAATGGTGCAATGGAGTATATCTTTATTTTAATTAATCCATATATATCCTAATACATTTGAATTATCAATATTTAAATTCTCAACAAGTTGATTCAGAGTTTTTATATTATCCTTTCCGCTTTTAAGAGCGATAATAACACCATCGCTGTTATTGACATCCGACAGATTGGTAAAATAGCTGTCAGGGTATGTAAGACTTGAAAGCGATAAACAATCATCTGAAATAAAACTTTCTGATATAACATTAGCTGAAGCAGAATCGGTATCTTTGCCGTCCCTTTTCTTAATGTAATTTTAAAATAAAATGTTCAATTCGTAGATATGAATTTCTTAAAAATGGATATAGCAAATTACTAATTTTTTTTACTAATTTACGCATTGTTTTATCGTATACTACAGAGCTTATAAGGCTAACTATGAAAACAAAAAGAGCGATAATAAGCATTAAAAGAACAATGTGGTTATATCCATACGATACATATGCATAATTCATTATGTATGGTAAGTAATAAGCTTGTATAATCAAATTGTTATGAGTTAAATACATTAGTAAGGACAAACTGGATACATAATTGATAAAAGTATTTTTAAAGTGTATATTTCGTATAATATTAAATAGAGCAATCGTCATTGTTATTAAGAAAGGATTGCAATTTGTTGCCCAATGAAACATTTTGTTTTGCATAGATGATATGTGCAATCCTGTAATATTAGTAATAAGTATAATTCCGATAAACCCAATGGTACATACAATTAAAAGAAAACAATTCTTTTTCTTATTGTTGGCAAAATCATTCAAGTACAGTTGTATGTATGCCATCACAAAATAAATTGTTATCCATAATATTATATGAGAAGTAAAAAACAAATTTCCTTTTATAGAATTAAAGCAGCAATACAAAATAAACATTGCAAGTGATAATCTCAATAACGAGTGTTTACTCATATGGTTTATAAGCATATTTAACAATGGATGAATTGGATAAAAAAGTAGATAACATGTTAAATACCAGTTGTTTGCAAAAATATTCGGAAAGAGACTTCGAATAATAATATTTCCAGATATATTTCCATGTCTTAAAATATATGAAATTATAAGTATAATAATTGAAATAGTCCAGACTTCAATTAGCATGAATAGCCATTTTTGTATCTTAAATTTTGATGAGTTCAGCAAAAACCATGCCGAGCACACAAAGAAAATGGTATTTCCCCATACACCAAAATGATAAAAAAGAATCAATATAAAATGTTGTATGCTGGTTGTTGCAACAGATAAATCAATTACAAAGTCCGTATAACTTGTGTATTGTCCTTTGGAACATAATGCTAGCACAACATGACTAATAATGATGAGAAAGATTGCTACTATTTTAAATAATTCTATACCTGACTCTCTAATGGTTATTTGCTCATCAGATTTCTCTATATTAATTGTCATCTTTTTAACTCCTTTGTGATGAATGCTATAAGAAATAAATTTGCTTTGGTTATTCTACATTAAGTAGAATATGAAAGCAAGATGAATTGGTAGAAAGAACAATTAAATAAAGTGCTTGCAAATTGCTTTTATATATGATAGACTTCATGAAGTTCGCAGGAACAGAAACTATTTATGAATTAGTTTCGTATATATGGGTGGATTCCCGAGTGGCCAAAGGGGACAGACTGTAAATCTGCTGGCACTGCCTTCGAAGGTTCGAATCCTTCTCCGCCCATTCTACATAACATTGACTTGCAGGAAGTAAAGTCATGGAGCTTAGACTTCGCCAAGCCATGTTATGTATTCAAATATAAGCGCCGGTGTGGCGGAACTGGCAGACGCACAGGACTTAAAATCCTGCGGGACTTATACTCCCATACGGGTTCGATTCCCGTTGCCGGCATAATAAGGCTTGATAAGGTCACAAAAGGGCTTCTCTCCTGGTTGGAGAGGAGCCCTTTAAGTTGTGCGCCTTGCGGCGCACGTTTCTAACGGGTGAAAGTCCCTAATCCGCCCTA
>JBJEMK010000129.1:0-9534 GCA_051879635.1 Eubacterium sp. | reverse complement strand
TTGATCAGAAAAGCACTGTTGATTATATTGGAAATGTACAGGGGATACCTGTTTGTTTTGATGCAAAAGAGTGTGCGGCAGACACATTTCCTTTAATGAATATACATGAGCATCAGATTAAATTTATGGATGATTGGGAATCACAGGATGGAGTGGCTTTTATTATTTTATATTATACTCATCTGAATGAAATGTATTATATTCCATATAGAAAAATAAAAGAATTTTATGACAGAAGTTTGTGTGGAGGAAGAAAAAGCTTCAGGTATGAAGAAATTCAAAAAGAATATACGATAAGGAATCATTCGGGAGTCCCTGTTCATTTTTTAGAAGCTATGCAGATGGATTTAAATAATCGTAATAAATAAAATTTAATTGACATAAAATAAATCATCGTGTATATTGGATTTCATATGATAACATATTATCAAATTATCACGTTAATGTGGTAAAGTAAACAAGGAGCAGAATATGAATAAAATGTTATTGCATACACCGGAAGGTGTAAGGGATATTTATGGTACGGAATATGCCATAAAGCAGACAATTGAAGAGAATATTTCAAAAACAATTAAAAAATATGGTTATCGCGGAATACAGACGCCTACTTTTGAATTTTTTGATATTTTTAATAAAGAGCGTGGAAGCGTTGCCTCAAAGGATATGTATAAGTTTTTTGACAGGGAAGGAAACACACTGGTTCTGCGGCCGGATATGACACCAAGTATTGCAAGAGCAGCAGCCAAATATTATAAAGAAGTAAATGCGCCAATAAGACTGTGCTATAAGAGTAATACATATATAAATAAATCAGAACATCAGGGAAAACTTAAAGAATCAACACAGTTAGGTTGTGAATTGATTGGAGATAACTCTATCGATGCGGATGCAGAAGTTATAGCTGTAATAATTGATTCGCTTTTAAGTTCAGGATTAAGTGAATTTCAGGTTGAAGTAGGACAGGTAGACTTTTTTAAGGGTATAGTTGAAGAGTCCGGTATGGATATGAAGACGGAGGAACAGCTACGTGAACTTATAGAGATTAAGAATTATTTTGGAGTAGAAGAACTTTTGTCAACCCAGAATATGACAGAAGAATTAAAAACGGTTTTTATGAAACTCCCTGAACTTTTCGGCTCTGCAGATATACTTAAAACTGCTAAAGAACTTACAGAAAACAGATGTGCATTAAAAGCAATAGAGCGACTTGAAAAGATGTATTCAATTTTAGAAAACTATGGGTTGAGCCGTTATGTTTCATTTGATTTGGGAATGCTTAGTAATTTTGAATATTATACAGGAATTATTTTTAAAGCATATACATATGACACAGGGGATGCAATAGTAACAGGCGGACGATATGATGCACTTTTGTCTCAGTTTGGGAAAAAAGCACCGTCTGTAGGATTTGGTATAAATATTGATGGTCTTTTAGTTGCTATATCCAGACAAAAAATAAATATTGATATACATTATAATAATACAGAAATTTTGTACAAGAGCAGTTTAAAGAAGTCAGCTCTTGAAATTGCAAAAAGAATGCGCAATAATAATATCAATGTAGAATTAAACAGGAAAAGTTCAAAATATGAATTGACTGATTATCTGGAATTTGCCCGGATAAATGAGGTAGACAGACTTATATATATGGACACTGCAGAAAATGTTACCGAATATAACATTAAAGAAAATACAAACAGAAAAATCAAAATGAAGGAATTATAGTTAGGAGACACAGAATATGAGATATCTTACATTTGCCCTTGCAAAAGGAAGGCTTGCTAAAAAGTCTCTTGAGATTTTTGAAAAATTAGGCATTACA
Organism: Eubacterium sp.; assembly: GCA_051879635.1. Lineage (GTDB taxonomy): Bacteria > Bacillota > Clostridia > Lachnospirales > Lachnospiraceae > JBJEMK01. Next base: position 7,712 of record JBJEMK010000129.1, on the reverse strand, counting down.
TGTGAGGAAATAAAAGATGATAAGACGAGAAAACTAATTTTTGTTAATGAAGATTTAAAGTTAAAATTTTTTCTTGCAAAAGCATCAGATGTTCCAACTTATGTTGAGTATGGAGCAGCGGATATTGGAATTGTAGGAAAAGATACAATACTTGAAGAAGGAAGAAAGCTTTTTGAAGTAGTTGATTTAGGAATAGGAAAGTGCAGAATGTGTGTCTGTGGTCCTAAAGAAGCGGGTGAATTATTAAAGCATCATCAAATGATAAGAGTTGCTTCTAAGTATCCTAACATTGCAAAAGATTATTTTTATAATAAAAAGCATCAGACTGTAGAAATTATCAAACTGAACGGGTCTGTAGAACTGGCTCCGATAGTGGGACTTTCCGAAGTGATAGTTGATATTGTAGAAACCGGAGCAACATTAAAAGAAAATGGTTTGGAAGTTCTTGAAGAGGTGTGCCCATTATCAGCAAGAATGGTAGTAAATCAGGTTAGTATGAAGATGGAAAATGAACGAATCATGAAAATAATTAAAGATTTAAAGGAAAAGGTGCAAAATGAGAATAATTGAATTAGACGATAATACAAAGAAAAATATATTGAGTGATTTATTAAAAAGAAGTCCTAATAATTATGACAACTATGCGGATAGTGTAAATGCAATACTGCAGGATGTGAAGGATAGAAGAGACGAGGCAGTCTTTGAATTTACAAAAAAATTTGATAAAGCTGATATAAATGCAGATAATATTCTGATTACAAAGGAAGAGATAGACGAAGCATATAATAATCTGGATAATCCTGAATTGGTTGACATTATCAGAAAAGCATTAAAGAATATTAGAGAGTATCATGAAAAACAAAGGGCTTACAGCTGGTTTGACAGCAAACCTGATGGAACTATTCTGGGACAAAAGGTTACACCACTTGAAAAAGTAGGTGTTTATGTTCCGGGTGGAAAAGCAGCTTATCCGTCATCAGTTCTTATGAACATTGTTCCGGCAAAGGTTGCAGGGGTAGATAAGATTATTATGGTAACTCCTCCGGGTGCAGACGGAAAGGTTAATCCCGGTACATTAGTAGCTGCTAATGAAGCAGGAGTTGATGCAATATACAAAGTAGGCGGAGCACAGGCAATTGCAGCATTAGCATATGGTACAGAAAGTATACCTAAAGTAGATAAAATAGTAGGACCGGGAAATATATATGTAGCACTTGCAAAAAAAGCAGTATATGGACACGTAAGTATTGATTCAATTGCGGGTCCAAGTGAAATACTGGTTATTGCTGATGAAACAGCTAATCCAAAATATGTTGCGGCAGATCTTTTGTCACAGGCAGAACATGATGAATTAGCTTCAGCTATTCTTGTTACTACCAGTATGGAACTTGCTCATCAGGTTTCAGAACAGATTGATGAATTTGTCAAGACATTAAGCAGAAGTGAGATAATTAAAAAATCACTTGATAATTTTGGATACATATTAATTACTAAATCTTTAGAGGAATCAATTGAGACAGCAAATGATATTGCTTCTGAACATTTGGAAATAGTAACTAAAGATCCATTTTTTGTTATGACAAAAATAAGAAATGCAGGTGCCATTTTTCTTGGCGAATATAGTAGTGAACCTTTGGGTGATTATTTTGCAGGACCTAATCATGTATTGCCTACAAATGGAACAGCAAAATTCTTTTCGCCATTAAGTGTTGATGATTTCATTAAAAAATCAAGTATCATTTCATATTCAAAAGAGGCTTTGGAACCGATTAGTGATGATATAATAAAGTTTGCAAAATCGGAAAGACTTACAGCTCATGCTAATTCCATTGGTGTAAGATTTGGAAAATAGTTTTCCAAATATGGACGATATGTTATTATTAGATTATTATTAGACTAATGTTAAAGTATTTATTTTCAGGAGGGCTAACATGAGAAAAGGAGAATATAAGAGAAAAACTCAGGAAACAGATATTATGATTTCATTTGCAATTGATGGAAGTGGGCAATCAAATATCAATACGGGAATAGGATTTTTTGATCATATGCTTGCAAGCTTTGCAAAACATGGTTTTTTTGATTTGGACCTCAGTGTTGAGGGTGACCTGATTGTTGATTCTCATCACACAATAGAAGATACAGGGATTTCACTTGGTGTGGCACTCAGAAAAGCTTTGGGAAATAAAAAAGGTATTAAGAGATATGGCTCTATTATACTCCCAATGGATGAATCATTGATTATGTGTGCGGTTGATTTATCTGACAGACCATATCTTTCTTTTGATGTGGATTTTACAGTTGATAAAGTAGGATATATGGATACCGAAATGGTACGGGAGTTTTTCCATGCAGTGGCATATGCTACAGGTATGAATATACATATCAAGATGATTACTCCGGGTAATAATCACCACATGATTGAAGGTATCTTTAAAGCATTTGCTAAGGCACTTGATGAGGCAACGATGATTGATTCGCGTATAAAAGATGTACTTTCAACAAAGGGAAGTTTATAAAGGATGAGAAATATGAGTTATTTTAAGTTAATACCTATAATTTACATAAAAGATGGTAAAGCTGTAACTAAAGATGGAAATGTTATATATGATAATGCAGCACAACTTGCTTTATTATTTGGAAACCGGGGCGCAGATGCAATTATTCTTTCTGATTTATCTCAGACAGATGCAGAACATGAAAAGAATATAAACTGCATGAAGGATGTTTATGATGCCGGAGATACACCATTTATCTCAGGAGGAAATATAAAACGCCTGGAAGATGTAAAGAAATATATATATGCAGGAGCCAAAGCAGCACTACTTAACATTGAAAATGATTCTAATAAAGAAATATTTGCAGAGGCACAAGAACGATTTGGAGCAGATAAAGTACTAGCTTCTTTTGTACATAATAATATTAGAATTATTGAATGTGGTGACAGAAAGATTCCCATAATGGAATATAGCTTTGAAAAAGCTGTTGATATGGCACAAAAAGGAATGGCAGGCATTGCATGTGCTGATTTTGATATAGCTACAGACTTTATGGCAATTAAGCATAAGTTAAAAAATCAGGGTATAAAAGTAAATGTATTTGAAAGTGCATTAAGTTTTAATGATTTAAAAACAAACGAAGACGGAATGATTCCGGTTGTAGTGCAGGATTATAAAACTGATAAAGTTCTTATGCTGGCATATATGAATGAAGAAGCTTTTAAACTTACATTACAGACAGGACGTATGACATATTACAGTCGAAGCCGCAATGAGATATGGGAAAAAGGATTAACTTCAGGCTGTTATCAATATGTAAGAGAGCTGACAATGGACTGCGATAAGGATACTATGCTTGCAAAAGTTTTGCAGGTTGGGGTTCCATGTCATACAGGAGCAGATACGTGTTTCTTCAATAATGTTGTAAAAAAAGAATATGATGACAGAAATCCTTTAAAGGTTTTTGAAGATGTATATAACACAATAGTTGACAGAAAAGAGAATCCAAAAGATGGTTCATATACGAATTATCTTTTTGATAAAGGCATAGATAAAATATTAAAAAAAGTTGGCGAGGAAGCTACGGAAATTATTATAGCAGCAAAAAATCCTGATGACAGAGAAATGATTTATGAAGTTTCTGACTTTTTATACCATGTAATGGTTCTTATGGCTGAGAAAGGAATCAGTTGGGAAGATATTACAAAAGAACTTGCAAGAAGACATTAAATTATGATGCCTCAAATGCTTTTGGCGTTTGGGGCATCAGTTGATTATTAAGAATTACCGGAGGCATAAAGGTGAGAAAATTAGCATTATCAGATGAGATATTACTTAGCATTGAAAAACCGGAAAGATATATTGGTAATGAAGTTAATATGGTGGTCAAAAACCCTGATGAAGTTGACATAAGATTCGCAATGTGTTTTCCTGATGTATACGAAATAGGAATGTCACATTTAGGTATACAGATTTTATATGATATGTTTAATAAGCAGGAAGATATATATTGTGAAAGAGTATATTCTCCATGGGTGGACCTGGACAAGATTATGAGGGAAAGAAATATACCACTATTTGCGCTGGAATCACAGCAACCTATAAAGAACTTTGATTTTCTGGGTATTACATTACAATATGAAATGTGTTACACAAATGTTCTTCAAATATTGGATTTATCACAGATTCCATTATATTCAAGAGACAGAGGAGATAAGGACCCTATTGTAATTGGTGGAGGACCATGTACTTATAATCCCGAACCTATTGCTGACTTTTTTGATTTGTTTTATATTGGCGAAGGTGAAACACAGTATCGCGCACTTATGGATGCATATAAACAAAATAAAAATAATGGTGGTTCCAGAAATGATTTTTTGGAGAAGGCTGCTCAGATTCCGGGAATATACGTTCCTGCTTTTTATGATGTAGAATATAACCAGGATGGAACTATACACAGTATGCATCCAAATAGAAAAAATGTACCGGAAAGAATATGCAAGGAAATTGTATTAGAGGTTACAGACACGTATTATCCTACAAAACCACTTGTACCATTTATAAAGGCAACACAAGACAGAGTAGTGTTGGAAATACAGCGTGGGTGCATAAGAGGATGTCGTTTTTGTCAGGCGGGTATGGTCTACAGACCGGTAAGGGAGAGAGAACTGACAATGCTTAAAGAAACTGCATATGAAATGCTCAAAAGCACAGGACATGAGGAAATATCCCTTAGTTCTTTAAGTTCCAGTGACTATTCCAATTTACAGGGGCTGGTTAATTATCTGATTGATGAGTTTCATGGTAAGGGCGTAAATGTTTCGCTTCCATCTTTAAGGATTGATGCATTCTTTCTGGACGTAATGAAAAAGGTGCAGGATGTAAGAAAGAGTTCACTTACATTTGCTCCGGAAGCTGGTTCCCAGAGACTAAGAGATGTTATCAACAAAGGCCTTACAGAAGAAAATATATTAGATGGGGCTTCAATGGCATTTAATGAAGGCTGGAACAGGGTAAAGCTTTATTTCATGCTTGGTCTTCCTACAGAAACAGTTGAAGATATGGAAGGGATAGCATTTTTATGCGAAAAAATTGCAGAGAAATATTATGAGATACCTAAAGATCAGCGTAATGGAAAGGTTCAGATAGTTGCAAGTTCATCATTCTTTGTTCCAAAACCATTTACCCCGTTTCAATGGGCAAGAATGTGTACAAAGGAGGAGTTTCTTGGCAAGGCAAGAGTAGTTAATACAAAAATTAAGGAAATGCTGAATAGAAAGAGTATTAAATATAATTGGCATGAAGCAGATGTGTCTGTTTTAGAAGGACTTCTTGCAAGAGGAGACAGAAAAGTTTCAAGTACTATTCTGGAAGTATATAAGCAGGGAGGGATTTATGATGCATGGTCTGATTATTTTGATAATGAGAAATGGCAGGCTGCCATTGAAAAAACAGGAATTGATATGGACTTTTATGTACATCGGGAGAGAGATATTGATGAAATTATGCCTTGGGACTTTATAGATGCAGGAGTAACAAAAACTTTTCTTATTCGTGAATGGAAGCGTGCACATGAAGGTAAAGTAACTCCAAATTGCAGAAAAGCATGTGCCGGATGTGGAGCAAAAACATTTGGAGGAGGTGTCTGCTATGAAGGTAAGAATTAAATTTTCCAAACAGGGATGTATGAAATTTATAGGGCACCTTGATGTAATGAGGTATTTTCAAAAGGCTATGCGCAGAGCAGATGTTGATATTTGTTATTCAGAAGGGTATTCGCCACATCAGAAAATGTCTTTTGCGGCACCTTTGGGGGTTGGCCTTACAAGTACAGGAGAATATTTTGATATTGAAGTTAACTCAACCAATACTACATCAGAAATGTTAAAAACACTCAATGACGTTATGGTTGAAGGGATATCAGTTCTTGAGTATAAATTATTGCCTGAGAATGCCAAAAATGGTATGTCAATTGTGGCAGCAGCAGATTATAATGTCTACTTAAAAGATAATTATAAAAAATCTGATTTTGAAGATATATTCTGCGATACTACCATAAAAGGATTTTTGGAACAAAAAACAATAACAGTGCTTAAGAAGACTAAAAAGGGAGAAAATACTGTGGATATTAAGCCTATGATATATGATATGCATTTGCAGAATGAGCATATTTTTATGAAACTGGCACAAGGAAGTGTTAATAATTTAAAACCTGAGCTTGTAATTAGAGCTGTATATGATTATTTAAATAAATGTATGCCCAAGTACTCACTTCAATATGAAAGGGCAGAAATATATGCTTATAATGACAAAACAGAAGAATTAATAACTCTTGGAAATATGGGTGATGATATTGAACAGAAAATTAATTGTTGAAAAACTTAATAATTTAACATCAACTCAAGACAATAGGTTAGTGGTGTTTAAATTTTGTGATAGCAGATTAGAGAGTATTGATTGCATCGGTAATGATAGTTTGCTGGGAAATATTTTTGTTGGAAAAGTTAAGGACATAGTTGATAATATTAATGCAGCATTTATAGAATTTGGAGCTAATAAGATTGGTTACTATTCACTTGTGGATAATAAAAATCATATTTTCCTTGATTCAAAAAATAACAACAAGCTGGTAAAAGGTGACAGAATATTAGTTCAGGTTTCAAATGATGCAATAAAGACTAAAGCATGTACATTAACGTCAAAGATTTCCATTACCGGCAAAACTTGCGTTTTTATTAATGCTTCACAAGGTATAGGATTTTCAAAGAAAATTGAAGATGAAGAGTTTAAAACAAAAATTCATAATATAATTATGCCACCCCTTGGAAGCTATATAATACGCACAGATGCGGTTAATTACCCGGTTGATGAAATTGCAAATGAAGCAGAAGTACTATTCGAAACATTTAATCAAATTGTCGAAAAAGCAATGCACAGACCGTTTGGTACATTGGTTTATGGTGAATCAAATCCTGTTATTAAGTATTTTTCCATATTAAAGAAGGATGAATATGATGAAATAATTGTCGAGGATATGGATGTTTTTGAAACAATTAACAGAGTAATGACAAATACAGAAGCAAAACTGACGCTTTATAAAGATGATTTGCTTCCGTTAAAAAAGTTATATTCTCTGGAAAAGCATATTAATAATGCATTATCTAAGAAAGTATGGTTGAAATCCGGAGCATATCTTATAATTGAGCCAACTGAGGCGATGACGGTAATTGATGTCAACACAGGAAAATGCATTAGTAAATCAAATTCAGAAGAAAATTACTTACAGATAAATTTGGAAGCTGCATATGAGATATCACGGCAGCTGGCAATAAGAAATATTTCAGGTATTATTATTGTTGATTTTATTAACATGAAAGCAGATGAATCAAAAGAAAAATTAATGTCCTATTTAAAAGATATATTTTCCATGTCAAGAGTTAGGACAACTGTATATGATATGACAAAACTTGGATTGGTTGAAATTACGCGGCAGAAAATAAAAAGATCAATATATGAAGAGGTAGATTAAATATTATAATAATCACAATAAAAATGCCAAAAATATTTGACATAAGAAAAAGTACATGTTATTATTAATCAGTATGCCGCACAATTAGGTTTTAAGTGTCATTTTATGAACACCAAAATTGGCGAGTAATTAGTAATAGGAGGTGCCATATGTACGCAATTATAGCAACAGGTGGTAAACAGTACAAA
>JBJEMK010000128.1:0-9693 GCA_051879635.1 Eubacterium sp. | reverse complement strand
AAACTATTTATTATGCGGTGTAGGCGGTCAGGGAACTGTACTTGCTGCAAAAATGCTTGCTGCCGCTGCCATAGCAAAGGGCGAAGAAGTAAAAACAACTGAAACTATAGGAATGGCACAAAGAGGCGGCTCTGTAGTTTCTCACGTTCGTACCGGTAATAATATACACTCTCCACTTATTCCTTTAAAAAGTGCAGACGTAATTATAGGATTTGAACCTGCTGAAGTAGAAAGAAATATTGAATATTTAAAAGATAACGGCACAATAATTGTAAGCAGTAAAGCAATTCAACCTGTTACTGCCGCTCTGATGAATTCAGATTATGATGGCAGTGAAATGCTTGACTATCTGTCAAAAAATATTTCTAATCTTACTATTATTGATACCGAAAAATTATGTGCAGAATGTGGTTCCAACAAAGTAATGAATGTACTTTTACTTGGTGCTGCATGTAGCAGCGGGGCATTGGATATGAATATTGATGAGATAAAAACTGCTGTTTTAGAACGCCTTCCACAAAAACACCATGCACTAAATATTAAAGCTCTCGAACTTGGAATGCAACAATAAAAACGACGCAATATAAATGCATTAAAGGCATTTGTATTGCGTCAGCTTATTTAAAATTAATATCTGTTATCAAAAACTCTCGTTGACTTTTTTTCACTTCTTGGAAGTTCTCCAATATCAACAGGTTTGACTACAGGTGTTATACCAATCTTATATTTAAATTTTTGAGCCAGTTCATTTTCAAGTTCATACTTATTTGCCTCCGGCACCACCTCAACAAACAATGTAAGTATGTCTTTTCCACATATATGATCAATCATAATTTGAAATTCACTTGAAGCTCCTTCAACATCTTTTAACAACTCGTCAACCTGACTTGGGAAAATATTAACACCTTTAACCTTTATCATATCATCAGTACGTCCTAATATTGTATCTATTCTTGGATATTTTGAACCACAAGGACATTCACCTGTAAGCTTTCTTGACAAATCATGAGTACGATATCTGATAAGAGGTGCCCCCTGCTTTTTAAGTGTTGTAATAACTATCTCACCTATCTCACCGTCAGGAACAGGTTCTCCTGTCTTAGGATTAACTATTTCAATATAGATATAATCATCCCAATAATGCATACCATTCTCATAGTCACAACTTATAGCAATGCCGGGACCATATACTTCTGTTAACCCGTATATATCATATAAAGAAACTCCAAGTTCCTTAGCTATTCTCTTTCTCATCTTTTCGCCCCAGCGTTCAGAACCAATAATACCCTTTTTGAGTTTTATTTTATCTGCAATACCTCTTTTAGCTATTTCTTCTGCTAAAAGTAATGCATATGATGAAGTTGCACAAAGAACAGAGGACCCCATATCCTGCATCATTTTAAGCTGCTTGTCCGTGTTCCCGGGTCCCATTGGAATTGTCATTGCACCCAGTCTCTCTGCGCCCAATTGAAAACCTATCCCGGCTGTCCACAAGCCATATCCAGGCGTAATATGTATTCTGTCTCTATCTGTAACTCCTGCCATCTCATAACATCTGGCAAACTGTATAGCCCAGTCAGTAACATCCTGCTGTGTGTAAGGTATAATTACAGGCGTTCCTGTAGTTCCCGATGAGGAATGAATTCTTACAATCTGTTCTTCCGGTACGGCCATCAAGCCTAATGGATATGCCTCTCTCAAATCACCTTTCCATGTAAAAGGTAGTTTTCTAAAGTCTTCTTCACTTTGTATTCCTTTCACATCGATTCCTTCAAATTTCTTTTTATAAAAGCAGTCAATTGATGTTAAATGAATTAATTGTTCTTTTATAATTCTAAATTGTTCTTCTGTCATCATAATTTATCCTTTCACTCAAACCAATTATAACGTCTTAACCTTATACATATTTCATATTGCGCGAGCAGAACATTTTTGTCAAGTATTTTAGGCAAAAACAACCTGCAGTAAAAACATATAACATGCTGTACCTGCAAAAATACTCAACAGATTATTATGTTTCCATAAATGCAATACAATAACTAAAATTATTGATAACAATTCAGGAATTCCAAAAGGCGAATTTATAATAGAAACATTTCTAAGGCAATAAACTACCAGCATTCCCATAATAGCATATGGAAGAACTTTACCTAAATATATAATTACTTTTGGCTTTTTACGTCCTGCTGGAAAAACCAAAAATGGTAAAAATCGTAATGCAGCAGTGCACAAAGCAATTATAATAACCTGTAAAAGAGAATGAATCATACTATTCATTTACCTTTTCCTCCCTTTCCAAATTGCTTCTAAAAATGCACAATACAAATGTTATAGCTATCATAGCAGGTATAACAAACTTATCTGAGCCAAATAAAATTAAACATACTAATGATACTATTACTCCTATTAAAGCAGGAATATGCTGTTTATCAACTGTCCACTGCTCAACAAATATAACAACAAACAATGCTGTCATCGCAAAATCAATTCCTGTACTGTCAAAAGCCAGCGCGCTGCCAAGTATTGCACCTATAGCACCTCCAATTATCCAATAACTTTGATTAAATATGGATAACAAAAAATAATAATGCTTTTTACTTACACCCTTTACAGAACTATCATTACATACAATTGAAAAAGTCTCATCCGTAAGTGCAAAGACCAGATATGGTTTTACTTTACCCATGCCCTCATATTTATCCAACATGGCAATTCCATAGAAAAAATGACGTGCATTTATCATTATTGTCATAAGTGCCGTAGCAATAAGCGATGCACCACTGCTTAATAAATCAACTGCCACATATTGCATGGCTCCTGCATATATTGTAGTGCTCATTAATAATGCCCACAATACACTATACCCTTTATCCTGCAGCATTACTCCAAACCCCATACCCAAAAATATATATCCTGTCATAACCGGCAGGCTGTCCTTAAAAGCTTTTTCTATTGTATTCTTATTCATGTCTAATCTCCGTGTTTTTCTTCTAAATATTATGAATTTTATTATAGTGGCAGGCTATCCTTTACACATAACGCTCCCCAGCCAACCTGACGATTAGGGTATTCGCTAAACCCTGGCAGTTTTCTTGCTCCACGAATCAGATATGCCTTTACTTTCTCACCATACAAATATGGATCGTTTTCTCTGACAATACCCCATTCCATTAATAATGCTGCCGAAGCAGTAACAAATGGTGTTGCCATGCTTGTGCCACTTCTGCTCTCAAATCCCCCAATTGTATTAGCTGAAATTATATCCACTCCCGGAGCTACAATATCAGGTTTTACCTGGTTAGTTAATCTCGTATAGCCTCTTCCCGAGAAATCTGCATATGTAAGCGATGCTGAATTATATGCTCCCACAGAAATCACCTTAGCTGCTGCAGAAGGAATTGTTAACGTGACATATGGACTTGGATTTAAAAATTTTGTCTGTAAATTCAATGTAGCCTCTGATGGAAGCCACATATCATATCTTCCATCAACTATCCTAACCGGAACAAGCTCTATCTTCCATATTCCACTCGAAATAAATTGATTTCCTGATACAAGATTAATAATAATTTCCTGATATTGTGAATATGGCTTTGGTTCTCCATACATTACTGCCGCTTCCATACCAGGCTCAAAATAATATCTTTGAATCACTAAATCTCTCTGAACCGGTCCCTGTCTTATACCTGACGGACTTTCTATATAAACATCAAAAATATCAACATAGTTTTTCCATAACTGAATATTTAGCGAGGATTCAAAGTCAGATACCGCGATTTCAACTGTTTCATTTCTGCCAGTTCTTAAATTTCCTTCATAATGTCCTGCTGTAGCGCCCTCATTACCACTCCCTATAACTATAACTGCTTTTGTATTATCCGAAACAGAATTTATATATGTAGACAACAAGGAAGTACCATCATGGGAACCATAAGTACTTCCTATACTGATGTTAACTGATACAGGCATTTGAAAATGTATTGCACGTCTTATTACATAATCAATTCCCCTCATCAAATTAACCGTCTCATTCTTTTTCAATTTTACAATCAGCAGATTACTCTTTGTTGCAATTGAAGCCGCTATTCCGGTTACATGCGTTCCATGTCCGCTAAAATCCCTTTCAGGAACAATTAATGATGGGTTATTTGAAACTAACGCTTCATTAATCTGGCTTTGCGAATATACCCTGTCATCTGTCTGGTCCCACATTTCCAGAATTTTTGTAGTTCCGTCATCATTGCGAAACAAAGCATTAGTATAATCTATTCCACTATCAATAAAGGCCATTATTACACCTTTACCAAACAATCCATCCGGCGGAGCTATATATTCCGCTTCTATTCCCTGTACACCTGATATACATGAAACTCTCTTTGGAGTCAGTTCGGCATTATAAAAATCTCTCGGTTTTTCTACATATATTATTTGAGGAAGTGATGCAATCTCATCAATGAGTTCTTCTCGTGCTGTTATGATTGCGTAATTATCAAATAATATCTCCAGCTTAACACCTTCATACTCATTAAGAAAATCTATTCTGCCTATATATCTCACAATTAATTCCCATGTATTTTGCTGCTTGTCATATCCTGCATTTAATAATGGTGTTTTTTCTATTTCTTCAACATTAGATTCGAGGGCAAAATTTAAAAGATTTTCAATTTTCTGGTTCATAATGGTTCTTTCATTTTTTATTAATATATGAACAGACACATAGAAGTTTCTCTATTTCAAAAATCCATTTACTATTTGTTCTTCAGCCTGCTGTTCACTAAGTCCCAGTGTCATAAGCTTAATAATCTGCTCTCCTGCAATTTTACCGATTGCTGCCTCATGAATTAACTCTGCATTCAAGTCATTAGCCGTAATCTCAGGAATTGCACTTATAACCGCATCATCCATAATTATGGCATCGCATTCCGAATGTCCTTTACAAGCATTATTACCGTTTATCTTAGATAAGAATAACTGTTTAGAATTATTCTTGGCAACTGATCTGGAAATTACATTTGCACTTGATTCCCTGCCATTTAAATCTACTTCAAAAGAAGTTTCCGCATATTGTTCATTATGTGTCATCAGCTTTTCTGTAATAACAATAGATGCACCATCTGCCAGTTTTGCCTTAGTAGAACGCTTAGTGGAATCAATTCCCTTTATCTGAACTGTTTCCATTTCCATATATCCATTTTCCGCAATCGTCACTTCGGTCTGTGGATTCATTACTCTTGCTCCGCTTCCCTCGCCACTTCCATAATGTTTCTCGACATACTTAACTCTTGCATTTTTCTCAATAAAAAACCGATGAAGTCCATCATGCCTTGATGCCGCATCACCACCATTGTGTATCCCACATCCTGCAATGATAATTACATCCGCACCTTCACCTATATAAAAGTCATTGTATACCATTTCCTCAAGCCCTGTCTGACTTATAATTACAGGAATATGAACACTCTCATTCTTCGTGCCCGGTTTAATAATAATATCAATTCCGGACTTATCTTCTTTTGTAATAATATTTATATTTTCAGTAGTATTACGTCCTGCTTTTTCACCATTTGCTCTTATGTTATATGCTCCGGCAGGCACCTCATGTAATCCTGCAACCTGCTCTAACAAATTCATTTGTATCTGATCCATCTTTGTTCCTCCAGACAATTGCCGTCAATTATATATTTTTACTGATAAAATCTACATCCGCCTGTTCCCTGAAGAAGCTCCGGCAGAATCTCATCCTTTTTACCATGATCCTTTACCTCGCCTCCTGCAATTACTACAATTTCATCAGCAATATTAAGAATTCTCTCCTGATGAGAGATTATTATTATGGAATTTTCATTCTCTTTATGCATCTTTTCAAATACCTTAATCAGGTTACTAAAACTCCATAAATCAATTCCGGCTTCCGGCTCATCGAAAACTGCCAGTTCAGTATTTCTTGCAATTATTGTAGCAATCTCTATACGTTTCAATTCTCCACCGGAAAGGCTTCCGTCAACATCACGGTTTATATAATCTCTGGCACATAATCCCACTTCAGACAAGTAAGTACATGCCTTTGCTGTATTTATATCTTCACCCGCCGCAAGCTTTATCAAATCCTTTACTTTAATTCCCTTGAATCTTACCGGCTGTTGAAATGCATAACTGATTCCCATCTGGGCACGCTTAGTTATACTCATATCTGTTATATCTGTACCATTATAATAAATATTACCACCTGTTGGTTTTTCAATACCTGCAATCAGCTTGGCAAGTGTAGACTTTCCACCACCATTAGGACCTGTAATTGCTATAAATTGTCCATCCTTTATGGTAAGATTTACATTTTTTATAATTTCTTTTGTATCTTTATTATCCTGTACTTCAAAGGACACATTTTTAAGTTCAAGCATGTGTTTTCCTCCTATTGTTTTAACCAAATGCATTATAACAAAGGAACTACCTTTTTTCAACCATAGCGCGCAATTCCTTCCTCCTTCTTCCAAGTATTCCTCCTATTCTGCCTGTTTCTTTTGCTGATAATGACCTCCAGCCTTCTGTTAATGCTTTATCCAATACTCCTAGTTCTGCTGCAATTTCATATTTAAGCAGATCATCCGTCGTAAATGGTACCTTGTTCCCCTTCTGCTTTCTAAAATTCTCACGGCATTTATCCTGTTGTTCCTGTGTTAATTCTACTCTGTTTCTATCTGGTTTTTCATCATTAATACACATTGAGCCATACCTCCTTTTATAGAAGTATGACCCAATTAAATACTATTTAAACCTCATTGTAAGTTTCCCCTTACCTTTTTTGGATTCAAACATACCAACTGCTCCATTAATAATTGAAAACTGAGGACCTTTATGCCCTATATCAGCATCAAAAATAACCGGAACTTTTAATTCATCCAAAACATACATAACTGACTGTTCATAAGTAATATCAGACCATGAACCCGTAAACATCGGTCGTCCAAAAACAAACCCTGAAGCATATTTAAAATATCCCATCTCTTTTAGCTTCCACATGTAATTTGCCATTTCCTCTGATTTTATATCAAAGCTTTCAAGATACCATAATATACCATCATTCTTATACTTTTCAATAAACTTTTCTGTACCGTCAAATCTTGTACCACATATAAGCATTAATACATCAAGGCACCCTCCTATCAGTCGGCCTGATACTGTAATCTTATCTTCACCTCTGGCATTTTTCCAATTAACAGGAGCATCCTTGTAATATCCTTCCAGACCGGTCTCATAATCATGAAAATCATTTTCATAATAATCAAATGACTTCTGGATATCCTTTCTGCCACAAAGTATGTCAAAAGCATTATCTACAGATGTCTCCCAACGCTCCATTCCAAACTCTCCAAAATTACACCCATAAATAGTTGCAATATCATAATTAGTTGTTATGGAGTATAAAAGACCTGTATTATCTGAATATCCCTGTACCCATTTCGGATTGTCCTTTAGCCCATTATAATTAACATATTCAAGCATTTCTGACAGATAATTTCCGCCTGCTGCAGATATTATTGCTTTAACCTGTCTATCTTCGATTAGATTATTAAACTGTTCACCTCTTAATTTAGCACTTCCACTACAGCCCCTTTCATCCGACGCAAACACATTGTCTGTAATGACCACATTAATGTCTCTTTTCGAAAGCTGTCTGACTGCATTCTTAAATCTTTTCTTTTTTAATTCATTTGTAACTCCGTCCGAAGGAGCCGTAACTCCTATTGTTGTTCCTGCTCTCAAAAACTCAGGATATATCATAACGTTATCTCACCTCCAAGATGTACTGAATATATAATCTTTTCTTTAACATGCATATTTGTTATCTGTTCAACTGCCTTCTGATATAAATCTAATTGTACTTTATATCTCCTGATTAATTCATCATAATTATTAACCTTATCTGTTTTATAATCAATAATTACAATTTCATTATCCTCAATAAAAAATGCATCTACTATCCCCTGTAACAAAACAAGCCTTTCAGAGTCATATTCCTTTTTCAGTTCCTTAGCCGGTACCCCTATTATAAACTGCTGCTCCCTGTATAACCTACAATTATCATCAGCCTTATGCATACGCTCTGCAAGTTGTGAATTTGCAAAAATTACAAGTTTATCCGGATTAATAACTGATGCTGAGCGTTTATCCAGCTTGCCTTCTGATAATAATCCATTTACAAATTGTTCCATAGCAGATGACTGTTTTGAAATATTAAAGTCAAACAGTTCAAAAACTTTATGGTATGCTGTTCCCCTAAATGCTCCTGTACTCTGAATTTCACCCGAAATAAATTCAGGTATCAGAGGAAATATACGTTCCTCTTCTATCAGTTCATCATCTGTTTCTTCATAGACCATTGCTTCTTTCTTTATCTCAGAAACACTTAATGCCTGGCTTACCACAGTATCGCTATTATATGGATAAGAATATTCAAATTGTTTCTTTAAAACTTCTTGTATACTTTCGTCAAATATAATTTCAGTATTCCAATTAGTAAGCGCTGTTTCTTTTTGTCTGTTCCTTTCAAAATCAACAAAGGAATTTTCTATAATATTGTCTGAAGTATATATTGTTGAAATAATGTGCGATTTTACAAAATATAAGCTGTTGCCTAATGGTATTGTTATATCAGAATAATTATAAACATATTGGAAAGCCTGATTTCTTACCAGCGCATAGGCAATCCAGTCCAGAAAAGAATTGCTTCTTATCAATATGTTATAACTGATTTTTTGTTCTTCGCTAAAACGTTCACTAGTCCACGTTACAATTTTCTTTGATAATGATTTTGTGGTTCCAATCAAAATAAGTTTTTCCTGTGCACGTGTCAATGCAACATATAAAATTCTCATTTCCTCTGCTTTGTTGTCTTCTGTTATTTTCTGGGAAATTGCTTTCTTTATCAGCGTAGGACTCTTAATCTTATTTATTCCATCAATATTATCTGCGCCTATCCCATATGTCGAATTAATAGCTATCTGACCGGATGAATCCATTATATTAAATTTCGTTCCCAGCCCCGCTACAAAGACTATTGGAAATTGCAGGCCTTTACTCTTATGTATCGTCATTATCCTTACAGTATCATCATTCTCACTTATTTCTGTAGCCTGTCCAAAATCAATATCATACTTTTTAAGCTTGTCTATATACCTTACAAAATTAAATAATCCCTTATATATTCCGCTTTCAAATGACACTGCCTTTTCTTTTAGCATTTCAATATTCTTTATTCTTCTTTTTCCTGTCTGCATTGAAGATATATAATTATAGTAATTTGTATCAGTTATTATATATTCTATCAATTCACTTATTGGCATATAAACCGACATTTTACGATACGAATTATACTTTTCAAGAAATGCCTTTATTTTGTTAGCCGTCTCTATATTACTTCCGCCTTTTGAATATTCTGATATACTCTCAAAATATGTTTTCCCCTGACAATATGCACTTACTGTTGCCATTTCAACTGCAGTAAAATTAAACATAGGTGATTTTAAAACTGAAACAAGAGGTATATCCTGATGTGGATTGTCCAAAATCGTAAGCATATCCAGAATAACCGTTATTTCTGATGAGGAAAAATACCCCGAACTGATATCACAGTACGCTGGAATTCCATATGAATTCAATTCTTCCATCAGCTTTTCACCACGGCCGATAGCC
>JBJEMK010000127.1:0-9705 GCA_051879635.1 Eubacterium sp. | reverse complement strand
AGTTTCCATATTTTATACTTCTGATCATAGGCTTCAGGATAACTCATTGTAACTAAATGTCCAACACACCATGTTACAATTGCTTCCTCTGACTCTAAATAACCGTCTCCACGCTTTGTATTTAATTTTAGTGCTTTTGCAAATTCCGCCGCAACACTCGGTTTCTCCGCAATATATAATGCTTTACCCATACCTGCTCCATACCTGTTTATGCCTGTTCATCTAACGTAAGACTATAAGCCGGTATAAACTTATCCATAAAATAATCAACTTCCGGCATATTCATAGAATTAATTGTCTCTGCTAATGTTTTTTCTGCTTTTTCAAAATCCATATTCCCCATACGTTTTTCTTCTATGCACTTTATATATGCCGACAGTTTATCCGCAGCTTTTACGATTTTCCAATTTTCTTCCTCAGATGCATCGGCATGCATTATTGTCTCATATGCCGGTCTCATTTCTTCTGGCATTGATGCAAGCAACTGTTCTGCTGCAATGTATTCTACATTCTTATATGCATTCTTAATTTCTGGTGCAAAATACTTTATAGGAGTTGGCAAATCTCCAGTGATTATTTCTGTAGTATCATGATATAAAGAAAGCATTACAACTCTTTCAGGATTCATATTACCGCCAAAATATGTATTTTTTATTATAACAAGAGCATGTGCAATAATTGCTACATCAAGACTGTGTTCTGCTATATTTTCTGTTATCGTATTACGCATAAGTCCCCAGCGGTTAATATATTTCATTCTGGAAAGCATAGCAAAGAAATTATTATTTTTCATATATTCCCTCTTACACAAATATGGACAAAGAACACCTTTGTCCATATTTAAACTATTTGTTTAAAAATTTGTATATTGTCTCATAGTGATAAACTTCCCCTGCTTTAATAAAAGGCTGTGGGAATGATGAGATATTTACAGCATTCGGAGGAAACTGTGTTTCAAATGCAATTCCTTCATAATCCTGATATACAATTCCATCTTTTCCTGTTCCACTTCCTGTAAGATAATTTCCCGTATATAACTGCATACCCGGAGAATCAGTATATACTTCCATAATTCTGCCGGACACATCGTCCACGAGCTTTGCAACCAGTGAAACATTTCCTTTGGTTGTCTTAAGTACAAAATTTCTATCATAACCCTTGCCAAATATAAGCTGGTCGTAATCCTTATCTATATCCTGACATGCAGGCTTTAAAACATTAAAATCAAATGGCGTATCTTTTACCTTGCGTACTTCTCCGTGCGCAATCTGCTCACTATCTGCGGCCGTAAATTCATCAGCATCAATCCATATTTTCTGTTTGAGAGCATAGCCTGAATTATGCCCTGAAAGATTAAAATAACTGTGATTTGTCATATTTATGACAGTATCAGCATCCGACACTGCATCATATATAATCTTAATCTCATTTTCATCTGTTAGAACATATGTAACGCTTACCTTTACTTCTCCGGGATATCCCTGGTCACCATCAGGACTGATACAGGAAAACTTAATTGCCTGTCCGTTATCAATTGTAAGCATTTCTGCGTCCCAAATTCGTTTATGATATCCATTAAATCCACTATGTAAATTATGCTCTCCATCATTTTTATCAAGTTTATATGTAGTTCCATTTAATGAAAATTCAGCATTAGCAATTCTGTTTGCATTACGTCCTATAATAGAACCATATCCCGGCCAATTATCAGCATATGCTTCAACATTATCATATCCAAGTACAACATCAGCACTTTTACCTTGCTTGTCCGGAACATGCAATTCAACCAATATAGCTCCAAAATCTGTACATTTTGCAGTCATGCCGTTTTTATTAGTAATAGTATATAGATAGGTCATCCTGCCATCTTTATTTTGGCCAAATTCTGTTTTTCCCTGCATCCAAAAATCTCCTCTGCAATATCATAATTTTAATAATTATAACATTTACAGAGGTTTTTATCAATTAATATTTAATTGTCAATTCAAACCAGAATGTAGTTCCCTTTCCTTCTTCACTTATGACTCCAAATTCTGCATCATGAAGTTTTAAAACATTCTTGACAATGGAGAGCCCCAGGCCTGTTCCTGTCACTGATGACTTGTGTGTATTATTCGTTCTGTAATATCGCTCCCAAATATGCTCAATACAGTCTTGTGGAATTCCTTCTCCTGTATCACTGACACTTATTCTGACCTTTTCATCGACTTCTTCCTGCCTTATAATTACCCTCTTATCTTCGCCCGTATAATTGATGGCATTATTTATAAGATTATAGATGACCTGATGCATTTTAAATTCATCTGCATTAACCCAAATATGTTTGTCATATTCAAATGAAATATTATAGTTGTCCTGTTCAATAAGTTTGGCATATCTTTTTATTACATTTTCAATACTTTCAGTTATGTCATATTTTTCTTTGTTAATTTTAGTCATTGATGCCTGTAATTTTGAAACATCCAACAAATCATTAACTAATGCTGTAAGCCTATTTGTTTCATCTATTATTACCTGTATGTTTTCAGGGGTATTTTCCCCCGGAATGTCTCTTATAATTTCCGAATAAGCATTAATCATAGTCAATGGAGTTCTTAAATCATGTGAAACATTTGCAATGAGTTCATGCTGAAGCTGTTCTGTTTTTGCAAGTTCTGATGCAGTATAATTAAGAGTTGAAGATAATTCAAATATTTCTTTGTAGCCACCCTCTCTAAACGTAACATCAAAATCACCTTCTGCAAGTTTTTTTGCAACAGAATTAATATGGATAATTGGCTTTGATATAATTCTTGAAATTAACATTGCAATTATCGTTGTCAGTAAAACAACAATACTTGAAATCAATATAAGCTGTTTCCTCAGAGTTGATACCGTAGCATAAACGGGTGTTATAACACAATTTAAAATTATTGTAAGTTTTTGTCCGTCAACAGTAACATCTTTCAAGTAGAGCATACTACGTCCTGTAAAAAAGTCCTGTTGTTTATACATTCTTCCTTTTTTATTAGTATCGTTTATATTCTCAGGATTATTATGTTCATTCTTATCCTCAGGATCTGGTATTTCCCTGGTCTCGTCTATCATAGAATCAACATTTATATACTGTTTAAAAGTTCCATCATTAGATTCTGTAAGTTTCTGGTATTTTCTTACTGTCAATGTATCCCATTTGTGAACCGCACATGACAAATCCTGTTCTGATGAATATACATATTCACCATTTTCATCAGCCACGGCTATACATATACCATATTTATCACTAAGTTCCTTTATTGAACTTCCCAGGCTGTCAAGATTTCTGGTTAATTCATTCATTAATGAATTCATTTCACCTATTTTGACAGTTTTATAAAAAGTTTCCAGATATATCGTCTGAAATACCCAGAATAAACCAATAATAATGGCAACAAAACCAAGAAGCCATAAATATATTTTCCATTTTATACTTACTTTTTTAAGCTTCAAATCTGTATCCTACTCCTCTTAATGTAATAAGTAATTTTCTATATGGTCCAATACTGCTCCTTAGCAGTTTGATGTGTGTATCCAACGTCCTGTCATCCCCATAATAATCATATCCCCATACATCTGAAATAAGTTTTTCTCTTGATAATGCAATACCTCTGTTTCGTACAAGATAAAACATAAGTTCATATTCTTTTGGAGTCATGTTTACCTTCTTACCATTAACTTTTACTGTTCTTCCGGTAAAATCAACTTCCAGCCCTTCATAAACAAACACATCATGCTCATCAGCAACATGCTTTTTCTTATCATTTCTTGAAATAATAACTTTAATTCTCATCATTAATTCTTTAGGTGAGAATGGTTTTACTACATAATCATCAACACCAACCTCAAAGCCATGTATGCGGTCATATTCTTCACCACGTGCTGATAGCATTATGACAGGGATGTCTTTAATTTTCTTAATCTCCCTGCAAGCATTAAATCCATCCATACCCGGCATCATCACGTCTAAAATTACTACATCAAACTCTTTGATTTTGCACAATGAAACTGCCTCAGAGCCATCTACAGCGTCTGTAACCTCATAGCCCTCAAATTCCGCATATTTTCTTATTATTCTTCGTATACGTTCTTCATCATCTGCAACTAAAATACTATACATTTACCCACTCCCTCATATAATATAAAATTTAATACCATTTTATATCTATTTTGTGTTGTTAAAGTGAAAAAGCTGCCACATATATGGCAGCTTTTATCACTAAATACCAAGAAACCGTTTGACAACCGTTTCCATCTGATTAACCTCGCACAAATTATTATGTATTATATTTGCATTTCTTATTTCATCAATTGCTTTTGGTATAGCAAGATTTCCTATCCTGCTTAATTCATCAACAAGTTCAAAATCACCCATAGCATCATATTTGGAATCTATAGATGTCATTACACTTCGTGTAAACTTAAATGGACTGGCTGTAGAAGCTATAATTGTTTTTGTTGTATCAGATGTATCTTTGATATATTTTTTATATACACATGCTGCTACTGCAGTATGTGTATCCATTATATATCCATTTTTCTCATATGTTTTCTTTATCACTTCTGATGTCTCTTCTTCTGTAGCATATCCACCATAGAAATCCTTAAGTTGTTCTCTCATAGCATCTGTAATCTCATATTTACCTTCTGTGCTGAGCGATTTCATAAGCTCACAATTCTTTTGTGAATCTTCTCCTGAAATTTTGTATATAAGCCTTTCAAGGTTACTGGATATAAGAATATCCATAGATGGTGACATTGTAAGTATAAATTCTCTGTTTCTGTCATAGACACCTGTTTCAAAGAAATCATATAAAACTTTATTATCATTTGATGCACAAATAAATTTTCCAATAGGTACTCCCATATTCTTAGCATAATATGCAGCAAGAATATTTCCAAAATTACCGGTAGGAACTACAACATTTATTTGTTCATCTTTTGATATTTTACCATTAGCATATAGCTTTGCATAAGCATATACATAATATGCTACCTGTGGTATAAGCCTTCCTATGTTTATAGAATTAGCTGAAGAAAACTGATATCCTGCTTTATCCATCTCTTCTGCCAGCTCTTTGTTGCCAAATATTTTCTTTACGCCACTCTGCGCCTGATCAAAATTACCTTCAATTGCAACAACAAATGTATTATCTCCTTTCTGAGTAATCATCTGTTTTTCCTGAATAGGACTTACTCCCCCATGGGGATAAAATACTACTATTTTTGTTCCTTTAACATCTGCAAATCCTGCCAAAGCAGCTTTTCCTGTATCGCCTGAAGTAGCCGTAAGAATAACAATGTCATTCTTTACAGAATTCTTTTTTGCCGAAGTTGTGAGAAGATGTGGCAGTATAGACAATGCCATATCTTTAAAAGCTATTGTAGCACCATGGAAAAGTTCCAGATAAAAGGCATCATCAACTTCAGCTATTGGAACGATTTCTTCTGTATCAAATTTTGAATCATATGCTTTTTCAATACAACTTTTTAATTCTTCCTCTGTAAAATCAGTAAAGAATTCTTTCATTACACAATAAGCAACTTCCTGATATGACATTTTAGAAAGCATATCCATACTTTCATTTAATTTTGGTATTGTTACCGGAACAAATAATCCTCCGTCATCTGCAAGACCTTTTAAGATTGCCTGTGACGCTGTGTATGTTTTATCTGTTCCTCTTGTACTCTTATAAAGTATTTCCATCTCTATTCCTCTACTTATTATTAATATAGTTTATAAGACCCTCTGCCTTAATAATCTTTTGCATAAACTCAGGAAATGCCTGTCCTTTAAACTGCGTTCCTTTTGTTTTGTTATATATCATTCCGGTATCAAAATCTACTTCCACTTCATCACCTGCTTCTATTCCCTGCGAAGCTTCTTTGCATTCAATTATCGGCAGTCCGATATTAATTGCATTTCTATAGAATATTCTTGCAAAAGTTTCTGCTATAACACAACTCACTCCTGATGCTTTAATTGCAATAGGCGCATGTTCTCTTGAAGAACCGCATCCAAAATTCTTTTCTGCAACAATAATATCACCTTTTTTAACTTTATTTACAAATTCTGTATCTATATCTTCCATACAATGTTTTGCAAGTTCCTCAGGGTCAGGTACGTTAAGATATCTTGCAGGTATAATTACATCTGTATCAACATTATCTCCATATTTAAATACTTTTCCTTCTGCTTTCATGATATCCTCCTATAATCCTAACTCTTCAGGTCCTGATATTTTGCCTGTAACAGCACTTGCAGCTGCAACCGCAGGACTTGCAAGATAAACTTCTGATTCAGGATGTCCCATACGTCCTACAAAGTTTCTGTTAGTCGTAGCAACTGCTCTTTCACCAGCAGCCAGAATGCCCATATGTCCACCAAGGCAAGGGCCACATGTAGGTGTACTTACCGCAGCACCTGCTTTTATAAATGTCTGAATAAGACCTTCCTCTATTGCCTGAAGGTAAATCGCCTGAGTTGCAGGAAAGATTATTGTTCTTACCCCTTCTGCTACCTGTCTGCCTTCAAGTACCTTGGCAGCAATACGTAAATCCTCAATTCTTCCATTAGTGCAGGAGCCAATAACTACCTGGTCAATCTTTATATCGCCAACTTCATCAATATCCTTAGTATTCTCAGGAAGATGTGGAAATGCAACTGTTGGTCTTAATGTACTTAAGTCAATTGTATATACTTCATCATATTCGGCATCTTCATCTGCTTCATATATTGTATATTGCTTTATTGAATGTTCCTTTATGTATTTAACAGTAAGGTCGTCTACAGGAAAAATTCCGTTTTTACCTCCTGCTTCAATTGCCATATTAGCCATTGAAAATCTATCATCCATTGAAAGGTATTGTATACCATCTCCCACAAATTCCATTGATTTATAAAGAGCGCCATCAACGCCAATCATTCCGATAATATGTAAAATAATATCTTTACCACTTACCCATTTAGCAGGTTTACCGGTAAGAATAAATTTGAGTGCACTTGGGACCTTAAACCAAGCTTTACCTGTAGCCATTCCTGCTGCCATATCTGTGCTTCCAACACCCGTAGAAAATGCTCCCAGTGCTCCATATGTACATGTATGTGAGTCTGCACCTATAACAACATCACCTGCAACCACAAGACCTTTCTCCGGAATAAGGGCATGTTCTATTCCCACTTTTCCTACCTCAAAATAATTGGTAATACAATTACTGCACGCAAAGTCTCGTACACATTTACTTAGTTCTGCTGATTTTATATCCTTATTGGGTGTAAAATGATCAGGCACTAATGCAATCTTGTCCTTGTCGAATACGCCGCTGACATTCATCTTATTTAATTCACCAATTGCTACCGGTGCTGTGACATCATTTCCTAAAACCAAATCCAAATCTGCTTCAATTAGTTGTCCTGCTGTTACATATTCAAGTCCGGCATGAGCAGCAAGGATTTTCTGTGTCATCGTCATTCCCATTGCTATATTCCTCCTATAAATTTCATTATATTATAACCATTAGTTGAGTTAATTGTCAAATTCATTATTATCGGTGGCAGCAATGCTTACGATTTCTTGTATCAAATATAAGTTTTCCTTTACCATCATATATAAAACCATACTTTTTAAACCAATCAATTGCATAATTATCATCATTATCTACTTTAGCAGTAAGTATGGTCATGGCCGATTCCTCAACTTTAAAGACAGCATAATCCAGCAGTGCAAATCCATAACCTTTTTTCCTATATTCCGGAATGACTGCAATTATATTAATACAGCTGTCATAATTTTCATCAAGTCCAAGTTCAAGTACTCCCACAGGCTCATCTTTCTCAAAAAATCCAAACAACATATTACATGTCTGTGCGTCACTATGTAACTTATCTACTGTTATATTATTTATAATATCTTTATATGAATTCGAACTTTTATCTGAATAACCTTCTTTTATTACATTAACAAATTGCTCATAATCTTCATATTTTAGTGGCCTGATTCTAATAGGATTCATAATGTTACCTTTCTTAATGTGTTTTATTGTTATATTACAATATATATTAACTCAACGTCAAGAATATAAAAGCAGAACGACATTTAATATTAGTAAGATAAAATATTACTTGAATTATTGCATATAATTTAAAAATATGCTATAAATTATTGAGTAACTTTTTGGAGACGTATCGAAGTGGTCATAACGAGCTTGACTCGAAATCAAGTTGTCCATCTGGGCACGTGGGTTCGAATCCCACCGTCTCCGTCTCAACGGCACAACGTAGTATATTTATTACGTTGTGCTTTTACTTTTAATAATTATTTGAGGAGTTTTATGTTTTGGTACTATTCTTTAAACGAATATTTAAATAAAACTTTTGGTCAAAAAGTATATAAAATTTCAATTAATTCGGGATTATCATGTCCAAACAGAGATGGACGTATAAGTTATGGTGGATGCATTTTTTGTTCTGAAGGTGGTTCAGGTGATTTTGCCGAATCATCAGAACTTTCAATAACTGATCAAATTGAAGCAGGCAAAAAAAGGCTTTCTTCAAAATTTTCTGATAAGAATGGTAAATATATTGCTTATTTTCAGGCATATACAAATACTTATGGTGATATTAATTACTTAAAAGATATTTTTACCGAAGCTATTAATCATCCTGACATTGTAGCTTTATCAATTGCAACACGTCCTGACTGTCTTCCTACAGATATACTGACTTTACTTGATGAATTAAACAAAATTAAACCTATATGGATAGAACTTGGATTACAGACAATTCATGAAAATACTGCATCCTATATAAATCGTGGTTATGATTTTGCATGTTTTAAACAGGCAGTAAATAATTTACGCAAACTGGATATTGATGTTATTGTACATATTATTCTTGGCCTTCCAGGAGAGACAAACTCAGATATGCTTCAGACAATAAAATGTCTGTCTGATATGGATATTCAGGGTATAAAGCTTCAATTACTCCATGTATTAAAAAACACCAGGCTTGCTGATGATTATATAAACAAAAAATTTAAAGTAATGACTATGGATAACTATATAAATTTATTATGTGATTGTATAAAATTACTTCCACCTGATATTGTTATACACAGGCTTACAGGGGATGGACCTAAAAACCTTCTTATCGCACCTTTGTGGTCTGCTGACAAAAAACACGTATTGAATACAATAAATCATACTTTTAAGGAAAAAAATATAATTCAGGGGCAAAATTATGTGCGTGATTAACATGTAGCATTAAATAAGTCAGGGAATGCCGATATGAGCTATCCCTGACTTGTTTGTATTTAATATATTTAGTAAATTGCCTGATATATTATGTAAGAACAAATATTAGTTATTAATAAATTTATCCTCTTCATTATTCCAGCTGTAAAGTTTACGTATTTCTTCTCCAACTTTTTCTGAACGATGTTCAGCAGCTAACTTTCTCATTGTCTTAAAGTGAACCTGTCCTCCTGCAGGTGACATATCCAAAAGGAAGTCTTTTGCAAAAGTTCCATCCTGAATATCTGAAAGAACTTTTTTCATAGCTTTCTTTGTATCTTCTGTAATAATCTTAGGACCTGTTATATAATCACCATACTCTGCTGTATTAGAAATTGAATATCTCATTCCTGCAAAACCTGACTGGTAGATAAGGTCTACAATAAGTTTCATTTCATG
>JBJEMK010000126.1:0-33875 GCA_051879635.1 Eubacterium sp. | reverse complement strand
AAATTTGTAAAAGTGGTTTCTTTTGTTAGCAGGAAAATATGTTATCTCGTTGGAACCATACAGGAATGGCTGACAGTAAAAGGCGTTGAATTTTATAAAGTTTTAATTAGTCAGCGAGGGTTGTTGATTATAATAGCGTTATTATTATTTGTTATAAGTCAGACAGATTTTAATCCAATAATAAAATCAGGAAAACAGCAAATGTACTATGATTTTATGTATAAGTATACAGGAAGTCCAAGTGAAGAAACGCAGAATGAAATAGATGAACTTGAAAAACAGCTGTCCGATATTACAGATGAGTATATAGAAGCTTCAAAGCTTTATCAGGCAGGTGAAATAAGTACAGATGAGTATTTAGATGTTGAATTCAAATACAATGCCTATGAAAATGACAGGCTGTTTTTGTCACAGATTAAGGAACAGACAGAATACCTCAATTCTGTAATCAGAGAAAAAAATATAGATGTATGGTATGTAAATATTTACTGTTATAACCATCTTTTAGATGAGAGCGATAGTATTCAGGATATATTATTGATTATCGTAATCGTGTTGTTGTGTAGTGGCATTTTTTCAGCGGAAAAAAGGCTTGGCATGGATTCCATGATGCGACAGACAGTTAACGGAAGGAAGACGGTTTTTACAGGTAAAATTTACGTGGCGGCTAGTTTGACTTTTTTCCTGTTTGTGATTATAACAGGGATACGTATTGCCGAATCAGTGTATGTATATGGAGTAAGTGGGCTAAATGCACCAGTGCAAAGCCTGCCTGTTCTTTCATTTATTCCTTTTAAATGTTCAATTCTGGTATTTTTACTGGGAGTATATTTAATGAAATTTATAGTACTTTTAGCCATTGCAGTTTTAGTTTGTATGTTTTCAGCAAAGACCGGACAAAAGGCGACAATCGGGCTATCATTTTTATTAAGTCTGCCTGCAGTCCTTACAATAGTGGGAGTTGAATTTTTCAGATATTTATCTATAATAAATATTCTTTCCATTGTTCCGTTTTTATTACAGGTTAAAAGTATTGCAATTGTTGGCATAGTTATTCTTGCATTTGTTGTGGTAGGCATTGTGAGTCTTATTGGCGGCTATAGGAAATGGTGTATAACATAGGGGGCAGAAAATGAAGTTAAAAATCAGTGATCTTTCTAAAAATTATGGAGAGGTGCAGGCATTAAGTCATGTAAGCATAGAATTAGAAAATGGAATATATGGATTGCTGGGACCGAATGGAGCCGGCAAAAGTACATTAATTAATCTTATTACTGATAATGTACGAAGGGATACCGGACAAATTCTCTGGGACGGAAAGGATATTCTTGATTTAGGGAAAAATTATAGAAATATACTAGGGTATATGCCTCAGCAGCAAGGATATTATGAAGATTTTTCTGCAGGCGCATTTCTTATGTATATGGCCCGTTTAAAAGGTTTAAGTAAAAAAGAGGCTGAAAAGAAAACTCTTGAATTGTTGGAAGTTGTAAATCTGAAAGAGTATCGGAAAGAAAAGATAGGTGCTTTTTCCGGAGGAATGAAACAAAGGCTTTTAATTGCACAGGCATTACTTAATAATCCACAGTTATTAATATTAGATGAACCTACAGCCGGTGTTGATCCGCAGGAAAGAATTCGCATTAGAAATTTCATTAGTGAGATTGCGACAAACCGCATAGTTATATTGGCAACGCATATTGTACCGGATGTGGAGTCAATAGCAAAAGAAATAATTTTAATGAAAAAAGGGGAAATAATCGGACGCGGAACTCCTTACAAATTACTTGAAGATATAAAATCCAATGTATATGAAATCCCCATTAAGCAATCTGAGCTAGGAACAATACAAAATAAATATATTGTAAGCAATTTAAGGCATATATCAAATGGGCTGGCAGTAAGGGTTGTTGCAGACAATCCTCCTGAAGGATATACCTATGAAAGGGTAATGCCTAACTTAGAAGATGTTTACTTATATTATTTTAATGAATTGGAAAATTAATTATTAACAATTAAATATTGGGCTATTAATCAGCAGGTTACAATTTTTAATTGTAGACTGCTGATTTTTTGTATAATATATAAAGTATGATTAATATACGAGAGGTGGATTTTACGTAAATATGTTAGCTGAATATTTAGTCGGAATATTTTGTATGGCATTTTCTAAAAAATCATATGCAAAAGCAGGTCTTTTATTTGCTGTAATGGCAGATTATTTTTTGTTATTTACTAAGTATTATATAGCAGGGGTGCTGCTTTTTTGCGGAACTCAGTTCTTTTTCCGGCTACATGCATGTACTCAGTTTGAATACATAAATAAAGAACACTTACAAAAACAGAATAAAAAAGTCAGCAGCATTTATATAGCAGGAATTATGGCAGGAGCAGTAGTGGCTCTTGTTGTATTAGTATTAAATGAGATTTTCAATTTTAATATACACACATTGATTCAGGCATATACGCCATTGCAGAACAGACTTTTGTTTTTGGTTGGAAGTATTTATGCAACTATGTCGGTTTCAAATATTATAACTGTTTCAAAAAATATAGTTGTGACATCAAAATGCAGAAAAATATCTGCTGGAGTGGCTGTTATTATGTTTGGACTGGGTGTTATTCTTCTGGCGGCATGCGATATTAACGTATTGTTATATAATGTCGCGAATAATGGAAAGAGCTTTCTGCTTATATGGATATTTTATATTGCTTGTCAGATTACAATATGTATAAGTACGTGGTTGTAAATTTTTCTTTATAGTACGCTCCTTTTGTGATATAATTTTGTAGGAGTGCAGATGCATACGAAAGAAGGTGTGATTTTGAAAGAACATCAGGCGAGGGAATATATTTTTGAAACAAAAGTCAAAAAGATTATTGGCGGCAGCGGATATGTTAGCATAAAAGATGATAAAGTACTTGGAAGAAGTGGAGAACATGATGTTAATGCATGTGGTGTATTAAATATTCCAACCGCTTTTGTTTTGCCTGTCAGAATGATAGGGCAATATAAATTTTATGCTAAGAACAAGGTTGAGCTTAGTCATATACGTGATTTTACAGGTATTATGAAGGATATATCCGAAAGCAATTTTGCCAAAATTGATGGTAATAAAAACACGCCAAATCGTTATACAGATGTAGGATGTTATTTTAGTGCAACAGGTTTTACCAGACCTGCGCAGGAGTATGCATGGGCACATAATATTTTTTTGGTATCATTTGAGCGTAATAATGTGGTGCTTCCGGTGCTGGCCCAAATACAGGATTTTGTCAGTGGATTGAGTGAGACTGTAATTACTAATATAACAAAAAGTGAATTGTTGGCAGGATATAAGATATTCTGCAAAAATTATGGAGAAGTAAAACTTCCACAGGGAGCAATAGGCATTGTAAATGGTTCTTATCCGGTAGTTCTTACAGGAGCAGAGGGATGGGTAGGTGAACTTGTTAAGATATCCAAAAGTGGAATTGCGACAGCTTCAAAAATTAACAGATATGTAAATCAGTTTGAATCAAATTTTGAGATTACATTGGAAAATAATTCAATTGTTGAATTTTGTGTTCCTAATGTTATAATGGAAAAACTTATGGCCAGGGAGGATAATCCGACTTTGGGCGAATGTGTGTTTAAACTGGACATTCCATTTGTAAAAAAACAGCAAAAAGGGATTATCAGTATAGACATTATTGTGGATGGTTTTGCTAAAGAAGAATATTCTTATCAGCAGTTAACTCTTATTTAACCGTTGTTTTATAATGAGGTATTAAGGATTTATGAAAAATCTTTATAACAGATTAACAGAATATGTGAATACAGATATTTATGCCTTTCATATGCCCGGACATAAGCGCAGTACCAATCTGATTCAGATGGATAATCCGGCAGTTATTGATATAACAGAGATAGAAGGATTTGATAATCTGCATAACGCAAAGGGCATTTTAAAACAGGCAATGGAAGACGCAGCAGAAGTTTATAAATCAAAGAATACTTTTTTTTTGGTTAATGGAAGTACTGGGGGAATGCTCTCAGCCATTTCAGCAGTTGCAGGGAGTGGAGATAAGGTAATTTTTGCACGGAACAATCACAAATCTTCCTATAATGCATTGCAGCTGAGGGGTATTATTCCGGTTTATATAACGCCTGAATATATTCCACAATATGATATTATGGGGGGAATTACACCCGAAGCTGTTAAGAGTGCAATAACTACAGCTCCGGAAACAAAAGCGGTAGTAATAGTTTCTCCGACCTATGAAGGAATTGTTTCAGATATTGAAGGGATAGCGTCAGTATGTCATAATTATAATATACCGCTTATAGTTGATTCGGCACATGGAGCGCATTTTATTATTCATAGCATTTTTCCTAAGGATGCGGTGGAATGCAAAGCTGATATAGTAGTAGAGAGTCTGCATAAGACAATGCCGGCGCTTACACAGACTGCATTGATGCATGTAAATGGACAACTGGTAAATATGGATAAGATAAAGCAGTTTCTCAGTATATATCAGACAAGCAGTCCTTCATATGTACTTATGTCATCCATTGATAATTGCATACAGATGTTAAAGAACAGAAAAAATGTTTATACTGATGAGTACGTTAATCGTTTAATCACTACAAGACAAGCCTTGGGCAGATTGCAGTATATAAATATTCCGGGGAAAGAATTAATAGGAAAATACGGGGTTTTCGACTATGACATTTCTAAAATTATTTTATCGGTTAAGAATAGCAATATATCGGGAAAAGAATTATATCAAAAACTTTTAGATGAGTATCATCTTCAGATGGAAATGGCGGGTATTTCGTATGTGTTGGCAATGACTTCCATAGGAGATACAAAAGAGGGATTTGAAAGACTAAAAGCTGCTTGTATCCAGATTGACTTGCAACTTTATGAGGATAGCGACAGGCAGAGTAATGTTATATGCCATATTCCTAAAATGAAAATAGTTCCGCAGAAAGCGTGTGAGTTGTCATATAAAACTGTTTTATTAGAAGATGCTGCAGGAGAAATAAGCGCAGAATATATTTATTTGTATCCGCCGGGCATTCCATTGATTGTACCGGGTGAAATATTAAATGATAACATAATAGATATAATTAATTATTACAAGAAGCAGGACTTTGAGATTTTAGGTCCTGCAGACAAAGATATAAAATATATAAGAATTATCAGGGATAAATAAGATGGGAAAAATATTTTTTGTTTGTGGCAAGAGCTGCACTGGTAAAGATACATTATTTGAGCATCTGACAGAGAATGATGAACTTAATTTAAAAACAATTACAGGGTATACAACAAGGCCTATGCGTAGAAAAGAAGAAGATGGCAAAGAGTATTTTTTTGTTAATGATGCGCAAATGAATCAGCTGATTAGTGAAGGCCGGGTTATTGAACGCAGAACGTACAATACTGTGTATGGTGAATGGAATTATTTTACTGTAGATGATGGACAAATAGATTTAAAAAACAATAATTATATATACATTGGAACGCTTGAATCGTATATGCACATGGCTGATTATTTTGGGGCGGATAATGTAGTTCCTATATATATAGAAGTAGAAACCGGAGACAGGCTGGCACGTGCAGTTAAGCGTGAGCGCAAACAGCCCGAGCCAAAGTATACAGAAATGTGTCGTAGATTTATTGCAGACGAAGAAGACTTTAAGAATGAAAATATAGAAAAAGCAGGCATAGTAAAAAGATATATTAATGAAGATTTTGATGTATGTTTGTCAGAGGTAGAAGCGGATATTAGAAAGTTGATTGATTTTCGTGGCTAAAAGCAGGAGAACAAATGGCAGGTTTTAGAGAGATTATAGGACAGGATCATATAGTAAGACATTTTCAAAATGCAATAAAACTAAATAAGATTTCTCATGCCTACATTATAAATGGTGAAGCATATTCCGGGAAAAAAATGCTGGCAAGAGCATTTGCAATGTCATTGTTATGTGAAAATGGAACAGGAGAACCATGTATGGAATGTCATTCCTGTAAACAGTCCCTTACGAACAATCATCCCGATATTAAGTGGATAACTTATGAAAAATCCGGGATTGGCGTGGATGAGATACGAGAGCAGATAAATAATGATGTAATTATTAAACCATATAGTAGTCCGTATAAGGTTTATATTGTTCCGGATGCAGAGAAAATGACTATACAGGCACAAAATGCGTTGCTTAAAACAATTGAAGAACCTCCGGCATATGTAGTTATTTTATTACTTACGACTAATGCTGATATGTTTCTGCCAACGATTTTGTCTAGATGTGTAATTCTTAATACCAAATATATTAAAGATGAAATAATAAAAAAATATCTTATGGAAAAAGAAGAAATACCTGATTATGCCGCATCGGTGGCAACAACATTTGCAGAAGGCAATCTTGGTAAGGCTATTAATCTGGCATCTTCGGATGAGTTTAATGCAATGAAGGATGAAGTTGTGAGGTCGGCAAA
Source organism: Eubacterium sp. (assembly GCA_051879635.1). Classification (GTDB taxonomy): domain Bacteria; phylum Bacillota; class Clostridia; order Lachnospirales; family Lachnospiraceae; genus JBJEMK01. Next base: position 27,390 of record JBJEMK010000126.1, on the reverse strand, counting down.
TGAGTTATTACAGGCGAATTCATCTAAGATTGCTGCAATCGTAAAAAAATCCTCGGAATACAAAAATGAGTTAGATGAATATATGGAATTATTGAGAATGTGGTATAGAGACATTCTTATGTATAAGGCAACAGGTGACATTAACTATATAATATTTATTGATGAAACAGATGAAATAAAACGCCAGGCGGCAAGAGCAACATACTTGGGGCTTAATAAAGTTTTTGAAGCAATTGACAAGGCACTGACGAGAATAAAATCAAATGTTAATTTTGATATGACATTAGAAATAATGTTTTTGACAATAAAAGAAAGGATAAATTCATGATTAAGATAGTAGGAGTAAGATTTAGACAGGCAGGAAAAATTTATTATTTCGATCCATTAGATATGAAAATATCAGAAAAAGACCATGTTATAGTAGAAACTGCCAGAGGAGTTGAATATGGTTCAGTAGTAATTCCGCCAAGGGAGGTCCCAGAGGAAAAGATAGTCACACCTCTTAAACCTGTTATCAGAATAGCAACACCTGAAGATGATAAAAAGGAAGAAGAGAATAGAGAAAAAGAAAAGAAGGCCATGGCAATCTGCGAAGAGAAGATAAAAAAGCATGGTCTGGAAATGAAGTTAATTGATACCGAATATACATTTGACAATAATAAAGTATTATTTTATTTTACTGCGGATGGAAGAATTGATTTTAGAGAATTAGTAAAGGATCTGGCTTCTATATTCAGAACCAGAATTGAATTAAGACAGATTGGTGTAAGAGATGAAACCAAGTTCTTGGGTGGAATAGGCATATGTGGACGCCCATTATGCTGTAAGAGTTATTTGTCTGATTTTGTTCCGGTTTCTATAAAGATGGCCAAGGAACAAAATTTGTCGCTTAATCCTACCAAAATTTCAGGCGCATGTGGGAGACTTATGTGCTGTCTTAAGAATGAGCAGGAAACATATGAATATCTCAATGCAAAGCTTCCTAATGTGGGAGACTTTGTAAGAACCAGTGATGGAAATAAAGGGGAAGTACAAAGTGTAAGTGTGTTAAGACAAAAGGTAAAAATTCTGGTTGAAGTTGATGATGAAAAGGAACTAAGAGAATATAAGGTAGAAGAACTCAAGTTTAAACCTAAGAAAAGACGAGATAAAATAGATATAAGTGCAGAAGAATTAAAAGCACTTGAGAAACTTGAAGATAAGGAAGGAACATCCAAGTTTGATGATTGAATTAAATGATGGAGAACGGCTGGATGAACTCAATAGAAACGGGTACAAGATAATTCAGAACAGGGACAAGTTTTGTTTTGGAATGGATGCAGTACTTTTGTCAGGCTATGCAGTAGTAAAACCTGGTGATAAAGTGTTAGATATGGGGACCGGTACGGGGATCATTCCCATACTTTTAGAAGCAAAGACTGAAGGAAAACATTTTACCGGGCTGGAAATACAACAGGAAAGCGTTGAAATGGCCAGAAGAAGCGTTCAGTATAATAAACTGGAAGAAAAGATTGACATTGTATATGGAGACATAAAGTCAGCATCACAAATCTTTGGTGCAGGAGTCTTTGATGTTGTAACTACTAATCCCCCATATATGAATGATAACCATGGACTGAAGAATCCAAAACTTCCAAAGGCTATTGCACGGCATGAAGTTTTGTGCACATTGGAGGATGTGGTAAGAGAAAGCTCAAAGGTATTGAAACCTTCAGGACGGTTATATATGGTACACCGTCCACATCGTCTGGTTGAGATAATTAATATGCTTACCGGATATAAATTAGAGCCGAAACGTATGAAGATGGTCCACCCATTTGCAGATAAAGAGGCTAATATGGTGCTTATTGAGGCGGTAAAGGGCGGAAATTCAATGATAAAAGTAGAAAAACCATTAATTGTATATAAAGAACATGGAATTTACACAGATGAGATATATACTATATATGGATATTAGAAAGGAAGATTTAGTAATCGTTTATGACAATGAAAGGTAAGCTGTATTTATGTGCAACGCCTATCGGAAATCTTGATGATATAACAATAAGAGTACTTAATACATTAAGAGAAGTGGATATAATTGCTGCTGAAGATACAAGACACAGTATTAAGCTTTTAAATCATTTTGACATAAAAACACCGATGACAAGCTACCATGAATTTAATAAAGTTGATAAAGCAAAATATCTGGTTGGACAGATGATGGAAGGTAAAAATATTGCATTAATTACAGATGCAGGGACACCTGCAATTTCTGACCCGGGCGAAGAATTGGTAAGGCAGTGTCATGAAGCCGGAGTAGGGGTCACATCCCTGCCGGGTCCGTCAGCATGTATTACAGCGCTTACAATGTCAGGGCAGCCTGCAAGGAGATTTTGTTTTGAAGCATTTTTACCAAGTGATAAGAAGGACCGGATAAGGGTTATTAAAGAACTTAAAAATGAGACAAGGACTATTATTATATATGAAGCGCCACACCATCTTGTGAAAACTCTTACGGAACTATTTGAAAATCTGGGTAACAGGCAATTGACTATATGCAGAGAGTTGACTAAAAAGTATGAAAACGCTACAATAACAACATTGGAAGAAGCTATATCATTTTACAATCAAAACATACCTAAGGGCGAGTTTGTGCTTGTTATAAAGGGCAAAGATTTTGCTGATATTGATAAGGAAGAAGCAGCCAGATGGGAGAGTATGCCAATAGAACAACATTTGGCTTTATATATTAATCAGGGTATAAATAAAAAAGATGCTATGAAACAGGTAGCAAAAGACAGAGGAGTCTCTAAGAGAGATATTTATAAGGCATGTCTGGAAAACGAAGGAGATTTTGATGAGTAACGAATTTGAAAATAAAAAATCAATAAAAGGAATTATTATATTAGCAATAGTTATTTTTGTTTTAATTATAGGAACTATCATTGGAGCAATGTGCTATATACAATATCAGGATGATAAAGCCAAAAGTGGTATGGCAGAACAGACGCTTGGAGAGATAACTTTTTATAAGTATACTCTATGGCCTGGAAATATTACAGATACAAGTTATTATTTATATCCGGAAGAAAGTGAATTTAGAACATTTGCTGCCTCTTATGAGGAAGTGTCAGATGACGCACAGGCAACACTTGATAATGGTCAGATGACGCTGGCTGAAGTTTATGAAACAATTACAGAAAATATTATAGGATCATATACTTCCGCAAAATTACTTTCTGCAGAGGTTATTTCTATTGATGGTTATGACGCCATGGAAATGTATATGACATCGCAGGGTGATTATTCATTTACACATCATTATATTTTCTTCTTGTATAATCAGAAATTATATTATTTTGGAATAAATGAAATAAACGGTCTGTTGTATGAAAAAGAATTTGAGACTATTATGAATACAGTCGATATAGATGGCGATGGCAAGGTTGCAGAAGAATATACACTTAATAGTGATGTAAGTGAGTCAGTTACTTTGGAAACAAGCGAGTCCACGGATGAGTCATATTTAGAACAGGGAATAGATTTTGAAGAGCTTACCGAAGGGTCTGAAGAAACTTCTGAAGAGTAAATAATATAGAAGTTAAGCAGTAATTTTAATAATTAAATAAGAATTATTATAAATCCCCATAAATAGAATGGTATAAAGCGTGCAAGGAGAGTTTTATGCTGAACTATATATGGGGATTTATGATATTAATTGGTGTTATTTATGGAGCAATTACCGGAAATTTAGGTGAGGTAGGCAATGGTGCAATTGATTCAGCAAAAGAAGCAGTGACACTGTCAATAACTATGCTTGGAATTATGAGTATGTGGACAGGATTAATGAACGTAGCAAAAGAAGCGGGGCTGATAGAGAAAGCAACATCTGCCATAAGACCTGTGGTAAGATGGCTGTTTCCTGATATACCGGCAGGAGATATTGTACAAAATTACATAACAACAAATCTTATTGCCAATATATTAGGTTTAGGGTGGGCGGCAACACCTGCAGGTTTAAAAACTATGAGGGAAATGAAAAGGCTTAACAACGATTCTGTTATAGCCAGTAAAGAAATGTGTATGTTTTTGGTATTAAATATTTCATCATTACAAATTATTCCTATTACAATGATTGCATACAGAAGCCAGTATGGGGCAGTAAATCCGTCAGCAATAATTGGTCCGGCAATTTTAGCTACTTCTGTATCTACAGCTGCAGGTGTAATTTTTGCAAAAGTTATGTCACAACGGGATAGCCGGAAAATAATGAGGGATTGATATAAAGGGGAATATAAATGGATATTTTAACAATTATTTCAGATGCAATGATTCCATGTGTAATGATAGGAATTATCGGGTATGGTATATCAAAAAGAAAAAATGTATATGAAGATTTTGTAGATGGTGCAAGAGATGGACTAAAAACAGTAGTTGGAATATTGCCTACTCTTATAGGTCTTATGGTTGCTGTGGGAGTACTGAGCCGTTCAGGCTTTCTTGACTTTCTTGGGAGCTGTTTAAAATATATACTGCCTAAAGTTTTTCCAACAGAATTAGTTCCGGTAACTATTGTAAAAATGTTTTCTTCATCAGCAGCTACAGGACTTGTAATAGATATTTTCAGAAAGTACGGGGCAGATTCTCAGATTGGCTTTATGACAGCCATTATGATGAGCAGTACGGAAACCATTTTTTATACAATGTCAGTATATTATCTGACAGCAGGGGTAAAGAAAACAAGATGGACACTGGCAGGAGCTATGATTGCTACACTGGCAGGAACAGCTGCCAGTGTAATCATAACAATAATTATATTTTAAGATACCAGAATATTATTTATAAGATGCAATCCATTTTTGCATATACTTTTCAAGGACATCAAATTGTGAAGGTCCTGTTTCCAGTATGAATTCATGGAACTCCTTAAGATTAAAATCCTTGCCAAGTTCTTTTTGAGCTTCATCACGAAGATTTATAAATTCCAAATATCCAACATAATAAGATAAGTAATTAGCCGGTTCTTCAACCATAGAATTAAATATTTCCTCGGCTATTGCTTCATCATCTATGCCATAATCTTTGAGAAAGCTATATGTATCATCAAGTGTCCATCCTTCATAGTTGATTCCTATATCGCACAGGGAATAAATAGCAAGTGCAAAAGAGGAATTTTTAACTAAAGCATCGGCAAGGTTAGTATCAAGTCCGGAAATTCCATAAGAATATAGTTCTACATAAGTAGCCCACCCTTCAGTATATCCGTTAAAACAGCCAATACTTCTTATAAGAGAAGGATTAGTACTATAAAAGTAAGTTGTCTGATATAGGTGTCCAGGGTATCCTTCATGGGCAAGAGTTGTATATATAGTACTTTCATCATAACTGTCATTTGCATTTATATAAATAACATTATTTGACCAGTCATCGATAGTTGGTGTAAGGTAAAAAGCCGGGCTCAGATAATCCTGAAGCGATTCATCTATATATTTTACAGTAAAGTTTTTTTGTACAGGTTCAGGAAAATCGTCTGAAACTTTTGTCTGTAAATCAGTTAAAATTTCTTCAGGGTCTGTAAGGGTAAAAGAATAAGTGTCAAAGTTTTCTGCAATAGAAGCATCATTACTAAGGGAGTCATACAATGAAAAAATATCATTAGTTAAACGGGTTTTAATCATAGCTTTTATTTCGTCAATTGATTTGTCAGAGTTTGTTTTCTGCCTTACCAGATATTCATAATATTCAGCCCCATCGTCATAATTACATAAACCACCCTCATTTTTGCCGGTTCCTTTTAAAGCTTTCAGCCCATCAATAAGTAATTCATAACCTGGGATAAGATGACTGATAACAGCAGCTTCATTTTGAGTGATATATGTAGTTCTTTCATCTGCAGAGAGCCAGCTACATTCTTCAATACGTTCATTAAATGTTTTTATAAGAAAGTTTTCCTCCGGTTTATTTATAAAAGCTTCACATTGTGCAACTATATCGTCAACACTATTATCGGACATAAAAGTGCCATTGTTAGATTTATAATTTTCAAATTCAATAAGTTGTGAAAAATATTCATCAACATCCATGATAAGATTAATGTAATTTTCTATGTCAGTAGTATTGTTAAATGCGTATTCGGCAAAAAGGACAGGGAGTTGTGCCTGTTCTCCTATAGTAGGACTTAGAACTTCATAATATAAATATAAATCACTGGAAGAAATCTCATCTGAAAGAAAATTATCCAAAATATCGTATGTTAACTGTCTGTCAGTGGTAAGTTTAGAGTAATCAAAGGAATGAAGAAGCTTCAGATAGGAACGCATCCGGGTTTCGTATGAAGAAAAATCGTCGACGCAAAACGAACCAAGAGACACATCATAATCAGTTATACCATAATTTTCAGGATAAGATATGGAATAGTGCAAATTGAGTGTATTATCAACAATCTGCTCCCAGAAAAGACTATCTGTAAATGTATCAAAATCAGATTGAATATCAGCATCTTTTAATTTATCGCTCTGGGTATAGTACAAGAAATAACCATCTGTATCATTAATAGAAACTTGGGACTTGGAAGAATCATTAACACAACCACTGCAAAAAATAACTATAATGACTAATATTAAAGATAAAAGTTTTTTAATTTTCATATAAACCCCTTTATTTGTTATATTTCAATGTATTAGAAAAAAGTAGTACGTATGAATTAATAATATATGAAAATAAACATAAAAGCTACCCATATCTTGACAAAAACGAATAAAAATAATAAACTAAGGACACATTTAATATGTAAAAGCTATGAAGAGAAGAGTAAGTTGTGGGAATGCATACAGAGAGCTTTGTAAGGTGAGAGAAGCGGCATGAAAACAACCCAATATGGTCTTGGAGCAGCGCACCGAGCAGTGATTACTGTAAGGCTGCGACGGGTTCACCCGTTATAGTGAATAATGAGGCACACGATTGTGTGTGAATTAAAGTGGTATCACGAAGCAGGGCTCTCGTCTTTAAAAAGGCGGGAGATTCTTTATATTATAGGAGGAATTATAATGTGCAAAAAATGTAAAGGAACGTATTATTTAACAACTGCAATTGCTTATACATCAGGGAAGCCTCATATTGGCAATACGTATGAAATTGTATTGGCAGATAGCATTGTCAGGTATAAGAGACTACAGGGGTACGATGTCAGGTTCCAGACAGGTACTGATGAGCATGGACAAAAAATAGAACTTAAAGCTGAGGAAGCAGGCATAACACCAAAACAGTATGTGGATAATGTTGCAGGTCAGATAAAGAGTATATGGGATCTCATGAATACTTCATATGATAAGTTTATAAGGACGACAGATAAGGACCACGAAAAGCAGATACAGAAAATATTCAAAAAGCTTTATGATAAAGGCGATATTTATAAAGGATATTATGAAGGAATGTATTGTACTCCTTGTGAGTCATTTTTCACTGCGTCACAGCTTGTAGACGGTAAATGCCCTGATTGTGGACGTGAGTGCCAGCCTGCAAGGGAAGAGGCATATTTTTTCAAAATGAGTAAATATGCAGACAGACTTATAGAGCATATTAACACGCATCCGGAGTTCATCCAGCCGGAGTCACGAAAGAATGAGATGATGAATAACTTCCTATTGCCGGGGCTGCAGGATTTGTGCGTTTCCAGAACATCATTTAAGTGGGGAATACCGGTAGATTTTGATGATAAGCATATAGTGTATGTATGGATTGATGCCCTTTCAAACTACATTACCGGTTTGGGATATGATGCTGATGGAAACAGTGGAGAGCTGTTTGATAAATACTGGCCTGCGGATTTACATTTAATAGGAAAAGATATTTTACGATTCCACACAATTTACTGGCCTATCATGCTTATGGCGTTGGATATTCCACTGCCAAAACAGGTATTTGGACATCCTTGGCTCTTGCAGGGAGAGGGTAAGATGAGTAAGTCCAAAGGAAATGTTTTGTATGCAGATGATTTGGTAGCTATGTTTGGTGTCGATGCCGTGAGGTATTTTGTATTACATGAAATGCCATTTGAAAATGATGGAACTATAACATGGGAACTGATGGTGGAAAGAATTAATTCTGATCTTGCCAATACACTAGGGAATCTGGTAAACAGAACTATTTCTATGAGCAACAAATATTTTGGAGGTATAGTAAACAATTCGGGAGTTGAAGGCGAATTTGATGCAGATTTGAAGGCGGTTACTCTTGAAACTGCAGTAAAGGCGGATAAGAAGATGGCAGAACTTAGGGTTGCAGATGCCATAACTGAAATATTTAATCTCTTCAAACGCTGTAATAAATATATTGATGAAACAATGCCTTGGATATTGGCAAAGGACGAGGCGTCTAAACCAAGATTGGAGACAGTTTTGTATAATCTTGTTGAGAGTATTACAATAGGTGCGAGTCTGTTGGAACCTTTTATGCCGGAAACATCAGATAAAATCCTGAAGCAGTTAAATACAGAATCCAGAGATTTTGATAATATGATGGAATATGGTCAGTATGTTTCAGGAACAAAAGTAGTTGAAAAACCTGAAATATTATTTGCAAGGCTTGATATTAATGAAGTTATGGAAAAGGTTGAGGCTCAAAAAGCAGCATCGGAACCGGCTGAAAAATATCCTGAAGTTGAAAAGAAGCCGGAAATTACCATCGATGAATTCGATAAAGTGCAGATTCAGGTAGGAGAAGTATTAGAGTGTGAACCTGTTAAGAAAGCTAAAAAACTTCTTGTATCAAAAATACGTGTTGGAAATGAAGTACGGCAGATTGTGTCCGGCATTGCAAAGTATTATAAGCCGGAAGAAATGGTTGGCAAAAAGGTGGCAGTAATTACAAACTTAAAACCTGTTAAATTATGTGGTATATTATCAGAAGGAATGATTTTGGCAGCCGGAGATGACGAGGGCAATTTATCAGTTGTCACAGTTGACAAAGATATAATAAGTGGCTCAGAAATTTGTTAAACTAACGAGGCGGTTTGTAACTGGTATACATGGGAGGAAGACTATGATATTCGATACACATGCACATTATGATGATGAAGCATTTGATGAAGACAGAGAAAACTTACTCGATTCAATGAAGTCCAGGGGAATTGGTTATATTGTAAATGTAGGTGCTAATATTCAAAGCAGTAAAGAGACTATAGGACTTACAAAGAGATTCCCGTTTGTCTATGGTGCACTGGGGGTTCATCCAAATGACTCCAAGGAACTTATTATTGAGGAGAATTGTAATTGGTTGAGGAATTCACTTACAAAATCTAAGATAGTAGCAGTTGGAGAAATCGGGCTTGATTATTATTGGGATGAGCCATCTAAGGAAATTCAGAAAGAAGGCTTTGTAAAGCAACTGAATATGGCAAGAGAGGTTTCGCTGCCTGTGATTATTCATAGTCGTGATGCAGCAGCAGATACTTTGGACATAGTTAAAGCTGAAAGAGCAGGAGAAATCGGAGGAGTAGTACACTGTTTTTCATATGGTGTTGATATGGCACGTGAATATCTTGATATGGGCTTTTACCTAGGGATAGGTGGCGTAGTAACATTTAAAAACGGTAGGAAAATGAAAGAAGTAGTTGAGTATGCTCCATTAAACCGCATTGTAATAGAAACAGATTGTCCATATTTATCTCCGGAACCTAATAGGGGCAAGAGAAATTCTTCTTTGAATCTGCCATATGTGGTAAATGAAATAGCAGCAATCAAAAATATTTCCCCTAAAGAAGTAATTAATGCAACCACTGCAAACGCAAAAAAATTATATTTTGGAGCTTGATATGGCGACACTTGGAACACCAAAGAATACTTTGGAAATTATAAATAAATATGGTTTTGCATTTCAGAAAAAGTTCGGACAAAATTTTCTTGTGGATTCTAATATTCTGGAAAAGATAGTAGAGAGTGCTGAAATTTCAAAGGATGATATGGTGTTGGAAATCGGACCCGGAATTGGAACGATGACACAGTATTTGTGTGAATCAGCCAGAAAAGTTGTAGCTGTTGAAATAGATAAAATGCTCATTCCCATTCTTAATGACACTCTTTCAGATTATGATAATGTTGATATCATTAATGAAGATATACTAAAAGTTGATATTAACAAAATTGTAGATGAATATAATAATGGAAAGCCAATTAAGGTAGTTGCAAATTTACCTTATTATATTACGACTCCAATAATAATGGGATTGTTTGAAAGCAAAGTACCAATTGAGAGTATCACAATAATGGTTCAAAAAGAAGTTGCAGATCGTATGCAGGTTGGACCGGGTACGAAAGATTACGGTGCATTGTCTCTGGCAGTTCAGTATTATGCAGATGCAAAAATCATGGTAAATGTACCTGCAAGCTGCTTTATGCCAAGACCAAAAGTTGGCTCAGCAGTAATTAAACTCACAAGACATAACGCCCCACCGGTCGATGTGGCAGATGAAAATCTTATGTTCAAGATAATAAGAGCATCGTTTAATCAGCGTCGTAAAACATTGCAGAATGGCTTAAATAATTCATCAGAAATTACTTATTCAAAAGAGCAGATTGCAGAGGCAATAAATGATATGGGATTATCGCATGCTGTAAGAGGCGAGACGCTTACATTACAACAGTTTGCAGAACTGGCAAATAAACTGATGACATCAGAAGATAGTGCAAAAAATAAGTGAAGAAATACTAAATTAAAAATAATAGGCGGTAAAATTTAACACCTGCAATCCCTGACAAAAACTATTATTATAGTGAGAAATCAGTAATTGCAGGTGTTTTTTCTTGTCCACAAACAAATCATATAATGTTTTTGGCAGGCATATAATGATAAGAGATATGTTTGTGGGAGGTTAGTGTTAGTATGTCAGTTTTAAGGGAAATGAAGCCTCAGGAAATAGAACTACTTATGGGGATATGTCTTATACTGGTAGTTATTGCAACAATGATAAATCTTAATGGGACGTCAGATATACAGGCACTTAGTGATAATGTAGGAATAGGACCGGGGAGGGAAACCCTTGAAACATATGGAACTGTTATAATTGATGCAGGACACGGTGGAAACGACCCGGGCAAAATAGGAGTAAGCGGAGAAGTTGAAAAAGAAATTAATCTTCAGATAGCACAAAAGTTAAAGAATGTTATGGAAGAAAAAGGGTTTTGTGTAGTAATGACAAGGGAAAGTGATGCCGGACTTTATGAAAGCACAGATTCAAATAAAAAGCGCTCAGACATGGCAAAAAGATGTGAAATTATAAATAGTCAGTTTGAAAGTGATGATAATACTATATGCATAAGCATTCATCAAAATAGTTATACATCTCAAAGTATTCATGGAGCACAGGTATTTTATTATTCAAAATCAGAAAGTGGAAAATTAATGGCAGAACTTATACAGCAGAGTCTGATTGAAAATGTTGACCCGACTAACACGAGGATTGCCAAAGCAAACAGTGATTATTACATATTGACGCATACCGATTGTCCTTCAGTAATTGTTGAATGTGGATTTCTTTCGAATTATACGGAAGCAGGAAAATTATCTGACGAAGATTATCAGCAGCAATTGGCGGAAGCAATTTTACAGGGAGTAATTGACTTTGAGAATTCTTTGTAGGATTAGTTTCATTTTACAGCAATATGTGTTATACTAATAAAGATAAAGTTGAAGCAGGTAAGATTAATGTGTATCTGCGTAAGCGGAGAGAATTATGGATACAATAATTAAGAAAATTGTTCCTGATAACATAGATATGGATATTATTAATCAGGCGGCACAGATTATCAGGGAAGGCGGCATAGTGGCATTTCCAACAGAAACAGTTTATGGTCTGGGAGGCGATGCCATGAATAAAGACGCAGCGGCACTGATATATGCAGCAAAGGGCAGGCCGTCAGACAATCCGTTAATAGCACATATTGCGGATATTAGTTCATTGCATACATTAGTATCAGAGATTCCGAGGGAAGCCGAGATTCTTATGGACAAGTATTGGCCTGGACCGCTTACTCTTATTTTCAATAAAAGACAGGAGGTCCCATTTGAAACTACAGGTGGGTTGGATACAGTGGCAGTAAGAATGCCTTGTCATCCGGTGGCGGAAGCACTTATAAGAATTGCAGGAACGCCGATAGCAGCCCCCAGTGCTAATCTTTCAGGCAGACCAAGTCCTACTGTGGGAGAGCATGTAATTGATGATTTGAACGGCAGGGTTGATATGATTATTGACGGAGGAAGCGTGGGAATCGGATTAGAGTCTACTATAGTAGATGTGACATGTACTCCACCAATGATTTTAAGACCGGGATATATTACACAAGAAATGCTCAATGAATTATTGGGCAGAATAGATTTGGATGAGACAATTACAAAGGGACCACAGGATAATTTAAAACCCAAAGCCCCCGGCATGAAATACAGGCATTATGCGCCAAAGGCAGAGTTTACGATGTTTGAAGGGGAGATGCCAAATGTAATTGAAGCAATCATTCGGCATACAAGGGACAGACTTTTAAATGGTGCAGATGTAGGGATTATTACTACAGATGAATACCTTTTGGCATTTGAGCAGACATTTGCCGGAGAAATTGCAGACAAAAGAGTGATAGTTTCTTCTTTAGGACAGGCAGATAATCTTGAAGAGGTTGCAGGAAACTTATATGCGGTATTACGAAATTTTGATAAAACTAATGTAAAATACATATATGGGGAGACATTTTTAAGAGACAATCTGGGGCAGGCAATAATGAACAGATTAAGTAAGGCCGCAGGTTATCACATTGAAAGGACCTGATAGTGTATGGTTAAGTATAAAAAGATAATATTTGTTACAGAGACAGATACATCAAGGAGTCCGCTGGCAGCAGCTATTATGGAGAGAGACAAAGGAACCCTTGATATAGAGGTTGAATCAAGAGGAATGGTCGTGCTGTTTCCTGAACCAATTAATCCTAAGACAGTTGCAATTGCCGCCGCAAAAGGAATAGACATAAAGGATTATGTGGCGGTACAGCTCACAGCAGAAGATTTTGGAAGTGATGTTTTAGTACTTGTGTTCAAAGACCAATATAAGCAGGAAGTATATGAAGAATATAAAGAAGCTATCAATGTTTACACTATTAAGGAATTTATAGGAGAGTCAGGGGATGTGGTTGACCCATATGGTGGTGAACTTACGGATTATGGCGAGATGTATGATAAGCTCACAGATATTGTAGACAAGTTAATTAATAAATTGTCAGGTAAGGAATAGAAATATAGGAGGCACAGATGATAGCAGTAGGATGTGATCATGGAGGGTTTGAATTAAAACAAGAAATTATAAAGCATTTAGAAGAAAGAGGACTTGAATATAAGGACTTCGGAACGTATAGTATGGATTCATGCGACTATCCGACATATGCAAAAGCAGCTTGTCAAAGTATTGTTGAGGGTATATGTGATAAGGGAATATTGATATGCGGAACAGGGATTGGCATTTCAATAACAGCAAATAAGATAAAAGGAATAAGAGCAGCTGTATGTACGGATTGCTTTTGCGCTGAAATGACGAGGCTGCATAATGATGCCAATGTATTGGCATTGGGAGGACGTGTAGTTGGTGCAGGTCTTGCATTAAAAATAGTTGATACTTTCCTTGATACATCTTTTTCAGGTGAAGAAAGACATATAAGAAGAATCAATTTAATAGAAGATTAATCATAAGAAAACGGAGGAATTTACAAATGGCAAAGACAGTTATTATGGATCATCCACTGATTCAGCACAAGATAGGAATTATCAGAGAAACTCAGACAGGCTCTAAAGATTTTAGACAATTAATAGGTGAGATAGCAATGCTTATTACTTATGAAGCAACAAAGGAACTTGAATTAGAAGATGTTAAGATAACAACTCCTATATGTGAAACAACTGTAAAACGACTTAAGGGAAAAAAACTTGCAATTGTTCCAATTTTAAGGGCAGGACTTGGAATGGTAGATGGTATGCTGGCAATGATTCCATCTGCAAAGGTAGGACACATAGGTCTTTATCGTGATCCGGAAACAGCAGAGCCGGTTGAGTATTACTGTAAATTACCTGAAGATTGTGCGGAACGAGATGTATTTGTTGTAGATCCAATGCTGGCAACAGGCGGTTCTTCCTCTGCAGCCATTAAGATGTTGAAGGATAAAGGTGTAAAAAACATCAAGTTTATGTGTATAATAGCGGCCCCTGAGGGTGTAGCCAGAATGCAGAAAGACCATCCGGATGTGGATATGTTTATTGGTTCATTAGACGAACGACTTAATGAACATAAATATATTGTTCCGGGACTTGGAGATGCAGGAGACAGGATTTTTGGTACAAAGTGATATAATTTCATTAGAAAGGGGGCTCCGGTATATGCCGGATGATGAAAATATATGAGCGACAAAAGACAAGACTATATTTCATGGGATGAGTATTTTATGGGTGTTGCATCGCTTTCGGCAATGCGCTCAAAGGATCCTAACACACAGGTTGGCGCATGTATTGTGAGTTCTGATAACAAAATTCTTTCTATGGGATATAACGGATTTCCAACAGGCTGTAACGATGATGATTTTCCATGGAATAGAGAAGCAGAAAATCCGGTTTGTAATAAATATTTTTATTCAACGCATAGTGAACTCAATGCAATTTTAAACTACAGAGGAGGAAGCCTTGAGGGAAGCAAGATTTATGTTACATTGTTTCCGTGTAATGAATGTGCAAAGGCAATTATACAAAGTGGAATAAAAACAATTGTATATGGATGTGATAAATATGGAGATACGCCTTCTGTCATTGCATCCAAAAAGATGCTTGACGCAGCAGGGGTTTCTTATGTAAAATATATTCCGTCGGGAAGACAAATTAAAATTGAATTGTAGAACAAAGCCGTTTCCATAAAAAAGTGGAGCGGCTTGTCTTGTTTTTTGCTTTAATGCTTGTTATAATTACCCTAAATTGTCATAAATGAAAAGGTAGTGGCAAATATGAAGTATAAGAAAGATACATTTAGAAATATTTCATTAATTACCCAGCTGGGGCTGAGTATGATGGTTCCTGTATTTTTATGTGTTTTTGTAGGTATTGTAATTGATAATAAGTTTAATTCGCAAACAACGCTTGCATTTCTTATACTTGGCATTATTGCAGGATGCAGGAATACTTACAGGCTGGCAATGAATGCCGCAGAGTATGATTCTTCACCAAAGAAAAAACCTGAATTAGGTAAAGATTCTCAAATAGAGGAGGAGAAGAATGAAAAGTAAAAATACTGTTCTTGCAGACCTTTTATTAGGAATGATAATATATTGTATTATTGGAGAATTAATTATACTTATATTTCTTTCTGATAAAGTAATGCTCTCGGTTGGGTTTGTAATCGGAGTGGCATTGGCAATTTTTTCTGCATTTCATATGGCAGATGCAATAGAAGTTTCTGTCCGGATGAGTGAAGAAGAAGCATTAAAGCATACTAGAATAAAATATTTGATAAGAGTAATAATTCTGGTAATCATATTAGTAATTATGCTTGTGACGAAAATTGGCAATCCTATAGCACTTATTATTGGTATGATGGGATTGAAGATTGCTGCGTATGCACAGCCGCTTACTCATAAACTGACAGAGAAACTGGTTAATAGAGAAAGAAGGTGATTTTGTGATTTGGCAAAACCTTATGGTTGGTGAAGTTCAGGCAGACTTCATGATTAATGGTTATTATAAGTTTAACCTATTTAATCAGGAACTTTACATTACCACTACGCATGTAAGCCTTTTGATAATAACGGTATTGCTGCTAATCTTTATGATTGTGGCAAACAGAGTAATTAAGAATGCAGATCCATTGGAAACACCTAAAGGATTTCAGAATTTTGTAGAAACAATTGTTGAGATGCTGGATAATATGGTTTATGGCATCATGGGTAAGAATGGCAGGAAGTTTCTTAATTATATCGGCTCAATATTTATATTCATAATTATATGTAATTTATCAGGGTTGTTTGGGTTGAGACCACCTACGGCTGATTATGGAGTGACATTACCACTGGGTATACTTACCTTTTTCATAATCCAGATAAATGGCATTAAAAAGAATAAAATTAAGCATGTTACCAGTTTATTTGAGCCGTTTCCATTATTGTTTCCAATTAATTTTATTGGTGAAGTAGCAGTTCCATTGTCTTTGTCGCTGCGTTTATTTGGTAATATTTTATCCGGAACGGTTATGATGGGACTTATTTATGCAATGCTGCCTATTTTCCTTAAATTGGGGCTTCCGGCAGCACTCCATGTATATTTTGACATTTTCTCAGGATGTATACAAACATACGTGTTCTGTATGTTGACTATGGTATATGTCAATGACAAGATAGCAGATTAATATCAAAAGATATTATTATAAAAAAGAATTTAATTCAGGAGGAATATATTATGAACATTAACGGAACAGAATTTATTAATGCGATGTCAGCAGTAGGTGCAGGGCTTGCAATGATAGCAGGTATTGGTCCTGGTATTGGACAGGGATATGCAGCAGGTCAGGCTGCTAATGCAGTAGGACGTAATCCGGGAGCAAAATCAGACATTACATCTACTATGCTTTTAGGACAGGCTGTTGCAGAAACAACAGGTCTTTATGGATTCGCTGTAGCAATTATTTTAATGTTTGTTAAACCTTTCAAATAAGAAGCAGAAACTGATTACTAAATAGAAAGGAGGCGGAAACTTTATATGTGGGAAAGATTATTTGGTCTGGATGCCCAGCTTTTGTTTGATGCAGTAGTTTTGGCAATTAATATTTTTATTCTATTTGTTGCGGCATCATATTTTTTGTTTAATCCGGCAAGAGAGCTTTTTAGAAAGCGGCAGGAAGCTATATCTGCAGATAGGGATACGGCAAAGGCAGAAAGAGAAAGCGCCGAAGCTATGAAAGCAGAGTATGAGGCCAGACTTAAAAACGCAGATAAAGAAGTAGAGTCTATTTTAGGCGAAGCCCGAAAAAGAGCATTAAAGAATGAAGAAAATATAGTTAATGAAGCAAAAGTCGAAGCGGATAGAATAATGAAACGCGCGGATGTGGAGATTCAGCGTGACAAGAAAAAAGCAGCAGATGATATTAAAAAAGAGATTATCAGTGTAGCTACTGCTATGGCGGGGAAAATTGTTGAAACTTCAATAGATGACAAGCAGCAAAGCAAGCTGATTGATGAAACATTGAAAGAAATAGGTGATGACACATGGCTAAATTAGTATCAAAAGCATATGGTGATGCGCTTTTTCAATTGGCTATTGAAGAAAATAGAACAGATGAATTCTTGGAACAGGTGAATACCATACAAGAGGCATTTAAGCAGAATCCCGAACTTTTGAAGCTGTTAAAGCATCCACAGATAACAAAAGAAGAAAAGGAAAAAGTAATAGAAAATATTTTTAAAGGACGTATAGATGATAATCTTACGGGGTTGCTTGTGTTGTTGATAAAGAAAGACAGGCAGGATGATATAGATGCAGTAATAAAATATTTTGTAAGCCGGGTAAAGGAATATAAGAATATAGGTACTGCATATGTAACGTCAGCGGTTGAGCTTACTGCTGATATAAAGCGTAAGATAGAAGAAAAGCTGTTAAATACAACACAATATGAGACTTTTGAAATGCATTTTGCAGTAGATAACAGTCTTATTGGCGGGTTGGTAATAAGAGTTGGAGACAGGGTTGTGGATAGCAGCCTTAAATATAAAATAAATGAACTATCTAAGGAATTACAGAAGATACAGTTAAGTTAGAATGATTGTATCTGTGCATATAGACTATAGAAAGAAGGAGGAAGCCTCCATGAATTTAAGACCGGAAGAAATAAGTTCTGTAATAAAAGAACAAATAAAAAAGTATTCGACGGAATTAAATGTGTCGGACATTGGAACGGTTATTCAGGTTGCAGATGGTATTGCACGTATTCACGGACTTGAAAATGCCATGCAGGGTGAATTATTGGAATTTCCTAATGAAATTTACGGAATGGTGCTTAATCTTGAAGAAGATAATGTTGGAGCCGTTTTGCTGGGCGATACAAAAAATGTGAATGAAGGAGATATCGTCAAAACAACAGGTAGAGTTGTAGAAGTTCCTGTTGGCGATTGTATGATTGGCAGAGTTGTGAATCCGTTAGGGCAGCCGATTGATGGCAAAGGCCCAATAGATTCTAAGAAAACACGTCAGATAGAAAGAGTAGCATCAGGTGTTATTTCAAGAAAGTCGGTAGATACACCATTGCAGACAGGAATTAAAGCCATTGATGCTATGGTTCCTATTGGAAGAGGACAAAGGGAGCTTATTATAGGTGACCGTCAGACGGGAAAAACAGCGATAGCTATAGACACTATAATAAATCAAAAAGGACAGGATGTTTTGTGCATTTATGTAGCAATAGGACAGAAATCATCAACTATAGCTTCTATTGTAAAAACATTAGAGGAGTATGGAGCAATGGATTATACAACTGTTGTAGCTTCAACGGCTAGTGACTTGGCTCCATTGCAGTATATTGCGCCATATTCGGGCTGCACCATCGGTGAAGAATGGATGGAACAGGGTAAAGATGTACTCGTTGTATATGATGATTTGAGTAAACATGCGACTGCATATCGTACACTTTCATTATTGCTCCGTCGTCCGCCGGGAAGAGAAGCTTATCCGGGTGATGTATTTTATCTCCATTCAAGACTTCTTGAGAGGGCGGCAAAGCTTTCAGATGAACTGGGTGGAGGCTCACTTACAGCACTTCCGATAATTGAAACACAAGCAGGAGACGTTTCTGCATATATTCCTACTAATGTTATTTCAATTACGGATGGGCAGATTTATCTTGAAACGGAAATGTTTAATGCAGGTTTCAGACCGGCAGTAAATGCAGGGCTTTCAGTATCAAGAGTAGGTGGAGCTGCACAGATAAAAGCCATAAAGAAATTGGCAGCACCTATTCGTGTTGAGCTGGCTCAGTATAGAGAATTAGCTTCATTCGCGCAATTTGGTTCAGAACTTGATGCAGATACTAAGGAAAAGCTGGAGCAGGGTGTTAGAATAAAAGAAGTATTAAAGCAGCCACAATATAATCCTATGCCTGTTGAGTATCAAGTTATAATTATTTATGCGGTTACTAAGAAATACTTACTTGATATTCCGGTTGAAGATATATTAAGGTTCCAGAATGAATTGTTTGATTTTATTAAAACAAAGTATTCAGACATACCGGTTATTATCAAAACGACCAAAGAGCTTGACTCGGCAATGGAACAGAAACTTATCCAGGCAATAACAGAATTCAAAGAAATTTTTAAATAGAAAGTGGTGATACCATGGCGTCAATGAGAGATATTCAAAGACGTAAAACAAGTGTACAGAGTACTGGACAGATTACAAAGGCAATGAAACTTGTTTCAACGGTTAAACTGCAAAAAGCAAGAACTGCAGCAGAGAATGCAAAGCCATATTTTGAGGCTATGCAGCACACGGTTTCAGAAATGCTTGCGAGATCAGGCAATATTGAACACAAATTTCTAAAAGCAGGTAAAGGCGGAAAGAAAGCAGTAATCGTAATTACATCTAACAGAGGACTGGCAGGTGGATACAATGCAAATGTAACAAAGCTTCTTACCCAAAGTGAGGATTTTGCAAAAGAGGATGTTGTCATTTATGCAGTTGGACGCAAAGGGCTTGAAACTCTGCAGAAAAAAGGATATACCATCGTAAATGATTTTTCAGATGTAGTAGAAGACTTTATGTATTCAGATGCAATGAATATAGGTAAAGAAGTCTTAGATGCATTTATCAATGGGGAAATCAGCGAGATTTATATGGCATATACGGTATTTAAGAATACTGTAAGCCAGATTCCTTCTATAATAAAACTTTTACCTGTAACCTCTGATGATATGGGACTTTCATTAGACAAAAAAGCAACTCTTATGAATTATGAGCCGGAAGAATCAGAAGCACTTGATATTATAATTCCAAAATATATATGCAGTCTGATTTATGGCGGATTGATGGAGGCACTTGCCAGCGAGAATGGTGCGAGGATGACAGCAATGGATTCGGCTACCAGCAACGCAGAAGACATGATATCAGATTTATCACTCAAATATAATCGGGCGCGGCAGAGCGCTATTACACAGGAACTTACAGAAATTATTGCAGGGGCAGAAGCCATTAGCTAGAAAGGAGAGTGAGAACTATTGGAAAATAAAGGAAAAATCACTCAGATTATTGGAGCGGTTCTTGATATTAAATTTGAAGAAGGAAAACTTCCTGAAATATATGAAGCTGTCAAAATTCCAAGAAAGGAAGGTGCGCTTACTGTAGAGGTTTCACAGCATCTGGGAGATGATACGGTAAGATGTATTGCCATGGGTACGACAGATGGACTGGTGCGTGGAATGGAAGCAATTGCAACAGGGGCACCTATTTCTGTTCCGGTTGGCGAAAATACATTAGGAAGAATGTTCAATGTTTTAGGAGAACCTATAGATAACAAGGAGGCACCAAAGGACGTTGAATACGAACCAATACACAGAAAAGCACCGGCATTTGAAGAACAGTCAACATCGGCGGAAATACTTGAAACAGGTATTAAAGTCGTAGACCTTTTGTGCCCATATCAAAAGGGTGGAAAGATTGGTCTGTTTGGTGGTGCAGGTGTAGGTAAGACAGTTCTTATCCAGGAACTTATCAGAAATATAGCAACCGAACATGGTGGTTATTCTGTATTTACGGGAGTAGGAGAAAGAACAAGAGAAGGAAATGACCTGTATTATGAAATGATAGAATCAGGTGTTATTAATAAGACAACCATGGTGTTTGGGCAGATGAACGAGCCACCAGGAGCAAGAATGAGGGTTGGGCTTACAGGCCTTACAATGGCAGAGTATTTTAGAGATAAGGGAGGAAAGGATGTATTATTATTTATTGATAATATTTTCCGTTTTACGCAGGCAGGCTCTGAAGTTTCAGCATTATTGGGACGTATGCCTTCAGCAGTTGGTTACCAGCCGACACTTCAGACAGAAATGGGAGCTCTTCAGGAGCGTATTACATCTACAAAAAATGGTTCTATTACTTCCGTACAGGCAGTTTATGTTCCTGCGGATGATTTGACTGATCCTGCGCCGGCAACAACATTTGCACATTTAGATGCAACGACAGTATTATCACGTTCCATAGTTGAACTTGGTATATATCCGGCAGTAGATCCACTTGAATCAACATCAAGAATTTTAGACCCACGCATTGTGGGAGAAGAACATTATAAAGTTGCTAGAGGAGTACAGGAAATTCTTCAGAGATATAAGGAACTTCAGGACATTATTGCAATACTTGGAATGGATGAACTTTCTGAAGATGATAAGCTTGTTGTGGCTCGTGCCAGAAAGGTACAAAGATTTCTTTCCCAGCCATTCCATGTTGCCGTACAGTTTACCGGAATCGAGGGACGTTATGTTCCAATTAGTGAAACCATTCAGGGATTTAAGGAAATACTGGAAGGAAAACATGATGATATTCCGGAAAGTTATTTCTTAAATGCAGGAAGCATTGATGATGTATTGGCAAAAGTAAAACAGGAGTAAAGAATGGAAGATAATAAATTATTTTCTCTTAGAATAATTACACCAAACAGAATATTTTACGAGGGCAGTGCTGATTTTGTTGAAATGGTTACAAGTGAGGGCGAAATCGGTGTTTATAAAAATCATATTTCAATGACTTCAATTTTGCAGCCGGGTATATTAAAGATTCACAATGGCGATGAAGTAAAAGAAGCTGCACTGCATGCAGGATTCGTAACTATATTTCCGGATGAAGTAAATGTTATGGCAGAAATTGCAGAGTGGCCGGATGAAATAGATTTAAATCGTGCAAAGGAAGCAAAAATTCGTGCAGAGAGACGGCTTGGTCTGGCAGAAGGCAGGGATAATGACTGGAAACGTGCAGAAATGGCATTAAAGAAAGCAGTCGTACGTATTAATGTGGTAGAAACAAAATAATATAATTGTTAATTAAAAATATTGGGAGGACATTCCCAAAAATAATAAACAGGCATATATTGTAGTAATGATTTGCAAGGAGTAAATTATGGATTACAAATATATGCCTTTTTATATGCAAAGCTATAATATGGAGATGCTTAGCCAGGAAGCCAGTGAGAGAAGAGACATTGAGTATATAAAACGAATGTATCCAAAGCAGATGAGGGAGTTGCAGGATATCGTGGAGGAAGAATGTGACAGGCTTGAATATGAAGGAAGTTTTATGTACGATGAATATCCTGACAAAATAATGTTAGGTACAGTTGTAGGGAAAATTGTGGATAAAGTAAATAAGAATCAAAAAAGTTCTCTTATAGAAGAGTTGGAAACAATGCAATACGGTACATGTAATGGAAATTGTCCGCCACCCGGCCCGCATCCGGGTCCGGATCCACGCCCACCATATCCTGAAAACAGGTGGTTGAGAGATGTGGTTGAGGTTCTTTTGTATAATGAAATGTTCAGAAGAAGATGCAGTAACAGAAGATGCAGAAGATGGTATTAAAAAAACAGCCTGCACAATAATAAAAGCAACCGGCACAAAACAGAACTATATGCGTTCGAGTTTTGTACCGGCTGTTTTTTAATAATTATTTTGTAGGCAGTACATAAAAAAGAATAGCAAAGAACTGAAGAATACTTCCTGCAACTATAAATAAATGAAATATTGAGTGCATGTATTTATGCTTTTTGCCAATTCCATAAAGAATGGCCCCAACAGTGTATGCAATTCCACCGGCTACAAGTAAAATAATTCCTCTCATTCCTAAAACAGAATATGTTTTTGAAAAGAAAAATATAATACACCATCCCATTACCAGATAGCAAATCATAGAAAACACCTGGTATTTTTCCATATCAATTGCAGTGAGAGTTATGGCAAGTGCAGCACAACCCCATACTATTCCAAATATTATCCATCCCGTAACAGGATAGACAGGTCTTATTCCGGCTAATGCAACAGGAGTATAAGTTCCGGCAATAAGCAGATATATATCACAGTGATCAAGAATCCTAAATACTTTTTTGGCAGTAGGCGGGGTTAAGCCATGATAAATACTTGAAATAGTATATACAATAATCATTGAAGCTCCATAAATGGCACTGGAGACAACTCCCCACGCCGTCCCATTAACAGCCGCCTGAATTATACACAGAACTAATACTGCAATTCCAATTGCTCCACCGACTATATGGGAAACCATATTAAATATTTCTTCACCTTTTGTGTAAGAAGGGAGAACCCTGTCTTTTAATTTTACTCTGGACATAATCCGAAACCTCCATGACGTAGTTTTGATTACTACATAGTATAGCATTGGTAGTATATGCAGTCAACACAAAAATAGCAATTAAAATTTATAAAAATTTTTTAGAAATATATTAAAAAACACTAGACATTTTGAGATATATTATATATAATATGAGACAACATCAGATGTTAATACAATATGTGACAAGGAGGAGTGATGGGAGTTTTAGCAATTTATGATATTGAGAGCAGATATGCCAATAATTTTGTAGAATACCTGCTTGAAAAGCAGGGCATACCTTTTAGTATATATGCTTTTACTAATGAGGAAGCATTACAGGCTTATGCCGTTGAGCATTATATAGATATTCTTTTAATATCCTGTCAGTCAGTTTCGGATGCTATAACCGGATTAAATATCGGTAAGATAATTATGCTTACGGAGGATAATACATTTTCAGAATATAATAACTGTCCGGCAATATACAAGTATCAGTCTACAGAAAATATTCTAAGAGAGGTAATGAGTTATTATGCTGATACGGGCTGCAAGGATTATATTGGAGAACATATGAATAAGAATGTAGAAATTATAGGTGTTTATTCTCCGGTAGGCAGGTGTGGGAGAACAGCTTTTTCATTTACTATGGGACAGGTTATGGCCGGCAACAGTAGAACACTATATATTAATTTCGAAGAATTTTCAGGATTTTCCAGAATATTTAAGGAAGAATATATTTCTGACTTATCAGATTTAATGTATTTCTATCGTCAGAATCCAATAGGAATCAGTGCCAAACTAAAGGCAATGGTCAACTCTGCCCATAATCTGGATTATGTTCCGCCTATGGTATTTTCTGGTGATTTGAGAAATGTTGATGTAAGGGAGTGGATAAATCTTATTACAGATATAGTAAATAATACAGAATATAAGATAATTATTTTGGATTTGAGCAATATGGTAAAGGATGTATTTGAATTGCTGGAAATATGCACATGTATATACGTTCCTATTGAAAATAATAATGTATCATTAATGAAAATTAGTGAGATGGAGGAATTTCTTTTGAAAACAGGGAGGGAGAATATTGTAAACAAAATGGAAAAAATCAGCATTCCGGATATTACAGCAGAAACAACATGTGAGAATTATTTAGAACAGCTTGTCTGGGGAACTATGGGGGACTATGTACGCCACTTGCTGGAGGAGAATAATTTATGCAGGTCGAAGAACTAAAAGAAATTGTTTTAGC
Organism: Eubacterium sp.; assembly: GCA_051879635.1. Classification (GTDB taxonomy): domain Bacteria; phylum Bacillota; class Clostridia; order Lachnospirales; family Lachnospiraceae; genus JBJEMK01. The sequence goes on along the minus strand of JBJEMK010000126.1, from coordinate 2,791 downwards.
CGAGCTTAACTTTACCCGTGAAACCCCAGATGAAGAATTGCATAACATAATTGATGAAGTTATGCTCAGGCAGTCAGAAGCAAAATATATGTCAATAAACAAAAGAGGCGCTATTCATAAAGAATTATTTGACTCTATGCGTGGACTTGGAATTTTACAAGAGTTAATTGATGATGACGAAATTACTGAAATAATGGTAAATGGAAAAGACAATATTTTCATTGAAAAAAGCGGAAGCATTGTTAAGTATGAAGCAGGTTTTTGTGATGAACAAAAACTTATGGATGTTATACAGCAGATTGCCGCAAAGTCTAATCGAAGGGTTAACGAGACTGTTCCAATAGTAGATACAAGACTTGATAATGGGTCAAGAGTTAATGTGGTACTTAAGCCCATTGCTATAGACGGGCCGGTAATTACAATACGTAAGTTTCCTAAGGATAAGATAGTTATGAGTCAACTTATAGAATGGAATTCTATAAGTAAAGAAGCTGCTGATTTTTTAAAAGTATTAGTACAATCAGGATACAATATTTTTGTCAGCGGTGGTACAGGGTCAGGAAAAACAACTTTTTTAAATGTACTTTCAGATTTTATTCTGCCCTCAGAAAGAGTAATTACTATAGAAGATTCTGCTGAGCTTCAATTACATAGTATAGAAAATCTTGTAAGAATGGAAGTAAGACAGGCCAACGCTGAAGGGGAAAATGAAGTGACTATAAGGGACTTAATTAGAACTTCTCTAAGAATGCGCCCTGACAGAATTATAGTGGGAGAAGTGCGCGGTAGGGAATGTCTGGACATGCTTCAGGCCATGAACACAGGACACGATGGTTCAATGAGTACAGGTCATAGTAACAGTACAAAGGATATGCTTTCCCGCCTGGAAACTATGGTGTTAATGGATGCAGATATGCCACTTCCGGCTATAAAATCCCAGATAGCAGCAGGAATAGACATTATTGTACATTTGGGCAGAATGAGGGATAAGTCCAGAAGGGTCCTGGAAATTGCAGAAATAGGAGAAGTTGTAGATGGAAATATTCAGATTAGGCCCCTGTTTATGTTTAAAGAGACCGGTGAAGATGAAAATGGATATATTTTGGGAGAGTTAAATAGAACCGAATATAAACTTATTAACACTGCAAAGCTTATCTCAGCCGGAATAGATATTTCAATATAGTTAATCATGTTTTATTAATATGCATAATGGGTCAAGGGGATTATGAATTTAGTAGACTATAATAAGTATTTATTTTCAAAAAAGGAAAAATTAGTAACAGTATGTACATGGGGAGTATTATCAATAATTATAGGATATTCATTTTATGAAAATCTTATAGCCATATTTATATTATTTGCTTTACTGCCATTTGTAATGAAGGTAAGGAAGGTTCAGCTTATTGAAAAAAGAAAAATTAATTTGAGAAATCAGTTTAAGGATGCATTACTGGCAATATCCTCGGCTTTGACAACAGGTTATTCAATTGAAAATTCAATAAGAGAGGCTTATAGGGATATAGTTTTGTTATATGGAGAAAATGCGGATATAAGTATTGAATTGAAAAATATGGTTTGTCAGATTGAACTAAATAAAAATATTGAAAATTTATTTGAAGATTTTGCAAAGAGAAGTGAAGTAGAAGATATAAAATACTTTTATGAAATATTATCTGTGGCTAAAAGAACCGGAGGTAATATTATAGAAGCCATACAGAATACTACAGATAATATTTGTGAAAAAATAGAAATAAAGAAGGAAATAGAAATTATGGTCAGTTCTAAAAAATTTGAACAAAATATTATGAATGTTGTTCCTATACTAATGATTTTGTATGTTCGTATTTCTTCACCCGGATTTTTAAATGTTATGTATGAAACAATCTTAGGAAAAGTAATTATGACAATATGTCTGCTTGTATATGGAATAGCATACTTTTTATCAATAAGAATTTTAAGAATAAATATGTAACTGATAAGTACAGCTATAAACAAAAAGGAAGGATTTAAATAGAGGGGCTATTAATTGAAAATTATATGTGAAATATTACTGGCTTTTGTATCTATTTGCTTTTTGGTGTTTTGCAATTATAAAAAAGAAATAGTACGAAGGCTTGATAAAAGGGAGCACGCACTTAAATCAATATACGGATTCCCTATGTTTGTTATAGATTATTTATTAGGAGGTATTCTTTTAAAGCAAAATACTAAAGTAAATGAAGATATAAGTAAGGTATATATGGAAAAGGATACTAAAGAAAATAAATATTTATATATTGTAAAAAAATTTACAATATCTGTGTTGATATTTTCAATAGTTCTGTTTATAGGCATAGGAATGTGCATTTCTAATGAAATGAACAATAATGAGGTGAAAAGTCTTAAGCGATTATCAAATGGAGAAGGTGAAACAAATTATCATTTAAAAGCTTCTATAAATAACAAAAGTAAAGAGATAGAAATAATAGTTCAAGATCAAAAAAGAACTGTAGATGAGACTTTAATTCTATTGAACGATGCTTATGACGAAGTAATTAATGAAATGCTTGGCGACAATAAAGATTGTCGAAAAATTACACATCCATTAAATTTAGTGACTTCAGTTGAAGATGATTTAATAATGGTTTCCTGGGAAATTTCAAATTCCGATATTATTAATTATGAGGGACAAATTGTAGGAGATATTCCAGAAGAAGGTATAGAATTAATACTGAAATTTACTTTGTATCTTGATGAAGTAAGTGAGGAGTATGAAGTAAACGTTGTCGTATACCCGGATAATAATGAAGAA
>JBJEMK010000125.1:0-2503 GCA_051879635.1 Eubacterium sp. | reverse complement strand
TTACCATATTATGACTTTTTATTGCCATTCGTCATAATTAATCCTTATATTTATTCAAACTTATACTTTAACTTTCATGTAATTAAGGTTATAATTAATAGTTGAAATTAAAACTACGGAAGGGGAAAATTATGTACTCTCTTGATTTTAATACACCCGCCTGCATACATTTTACAGGTATAGGCGGCATTAGTATGAGTGGTCTCGCTGAAATTCTTTTATCTAAAGGTTTTCATATATCCGGTTCTGACAGTAAACGTTCAGAAATAACTGATAAGCTTGAAGGAATGGGGGCTGTTATATATTTAGGACAGCGTACTTCCAATATTAACCCAGATATAAATCTTTTAGTATATACAGCAGCAGTAAAACAGGATAATCCCGAACTCATCCGTGCCAGGGAACTTGGTATTCCTATGCTTACCAGAGCTGAACTTTTAGGACAGATGATGAAAAATTACAAAATTGCAATAGGTGTTTCAGGCACCCACGGCAAAACCACTACTACTTCTATGATTTCCCAGATTTTATTGCATGATAAGGCTGATCCTACTATTTTAGTTGGTGGGATACTTCCTGCTATCGGAGGAAACACCAGAATAGGAAACTCTTCAAACTTTATTACCGAGGCCTGTGAATACACTAACAGTTTTCTTTCTTTTTCCCCCACAGTAGGAGTAATATTAAATGTTGCCAGTGACCATCTTGATTTCTTTAAGGATTTGGATGACATAAGAACTAGTTTCAAAAAGTATGCCAAACTTATTCCGGATGATGGTTCTCTTGTAATCAATTCAGACATTGATAATCTCTCATTTTTTACAGAAGACCTTAAATGCAAAATAATTACATATGGTATTCAGAATGGAGACTTTTCGGCAAAGGATATATCATTTAATGAATTTGCCTGTGGCAGCTATACTCTTATATTCAAAGGAAAAGAATATGGCCGCGTAAATTTAAAAGTTACAGGCATGCATAATATTGCTAACTCACTGGCTGCCATTGCTACAGCATATGCTATTAACATTTCTATCGATACTGCCATTTCAGGTGTATGCGAATACTGTGGCACAAATAGACGTTTTCAATATAAAGGTAACTTGTGCGGAGTTACTATTATTGATGATTACGCACATCATCCTGATGAGATACGTGCTACTCTCGAAACAGCACAACACTATCCACATAAAACTACATGGTGCGTATTCCAGCCACACACTTATACGAGAACTAAAGCGTTGATGAAAGATTTTGCGCAGGCACTTTCTCTTGCAGACAAAGTTGTACTGGCAGATATATATGCTGCCAGAGAAAAAGATACTCTTGGTATAAGTTCCAAAAATCTATTAGATGAACTTATTAAACTTGGTGTTGATGCATACTATTTTCCATCCTTTGATGAGATTGAAAATTTTTTATTAAAAAATTGTATCAACGGAGATCTGTTGATAACTATGGGGGCCGGAGATGTTGTAAATATAGGAGAAAAACTTCTCGGCATTTAAGTTATACACATATCCACATTTTTTTTAAGCTTTTAGCTTTTCTAAAATGTGGATTTTTTGTTTACATAATATTTTAATCAAAATTGAGAACAAGTCTGCTACTTAGTACAAATTCGACACATTTCGATTTTTTATGTGTACCTGTTTTCCACATTATCCACACTATCCACATAGTGCAAATTTCCTTGATTTTACGCCATTTTCAAGGTGCCCGGCATTTGATTTTTCTGTATTATATGTTATAATTGCTCTTGCTTGAAAATTATAGAAAGAAAAGTTTATTGAGGAAAAACTTTTGAGGGAAAACAGTTATGGGTGAATTGTTTTTAGATGGGGGCATGCTGACGGATACAACATCTGTTTCTAATATTTTTATTGACAAATACATGCCAAAAGCAAATGGTGATTTTGTGAAGATTTATCTTCACCTGTTACGCATGGTTTCTGCTAACAGCACAAATATTTCATTGGAAAATATTGCTGATGTTTTTAACTTTACTGAAAGCGATATTAAAAGAGCTTTAAAATATTGGGAGGGGCTGGGACTTCTCTCATTAGTTAAAGGCAAGAACTCTTCCATTACAGGAATTAAATTAGAGCCTTGTACATATAAAGAAGAATCTGGTCCTGTTAAACGAAAATATTCAGCTAAGGATATTGATAATTTTTCAAAGGATGAGGACATATCTCAGCTTATCTTTATTGCACAGACTTATATGGCAAAAACTTTGACTGCCAATGACACTAATACTATTTTATTTATGGTGGATACACTCAACTTATCCGTTGATTTAGTTGAATATCTTATCGAATACGCTGTTTCAACCAATCATAAAAGCATGCATTATATAGAAAAAGTTGCTCTTTCTTTATATGATGAAGGAATAACCAGCGTCACACAGGCAAAGCAGCATTTACATATAAATACTGCAGCAAACACTATTCCGGAAAACTATTCTGCTATATTTTCTGCTTTTGGAATTACCGGAAGAAAA
>JBJEMK010000124.1:0-9934 GCA_051879635.1 Eubacterium sp. | reverse complement strand
TAATCATAATATGATGAAACCAGAAGCTTTATCGATGCAGTATATCCACCAACAACTGCAACAATAGCAGTTACAATTACACCAACAGGTATCTCAATTGTAACACAATCAAATATAATTAATCCAACTATTACAGCAAGCGTTCCTGCATTAAGACCTGCTGAACCTAAGTCATAATTTTTCTTACAACTTTTTATCTCATTAGTAAGGCTCTTACACTCTCCTTGTTTATCGCCTGATAATTTATAGTATTTTAATCTATAAGAAGCTTTACATCCAATCTGCAAATACGCATTGTTGTATGATGAAGTTCCATATTGATACCAATATCTTGATCCCCAATCAGCCGGTGTATATGTTTTACTATTCCATGAATATTGTGCCTTCACATCTTCGCTTGCCTGAGTCGCTTTATCAATATAAATTTCTTTACTTCGAGTAACTTCAAACTTATCTTTTCCAAAAAAGTTTGTTCCTGTGTATTCATATTCTGTTGCAGTTACAATTCCATCTTGAAGTTTTGTTTCTATTTTTTTTTCACCATATTCAATCGTTGTTTTGGTTTCGTCACCACTTTTTCTTGTTGTAATTGTGTACTCTACCCCATTTTCAACAATTGTCTGTACCGTTGTGCTTATATTTGCATATGCGCTAATATCTCTATGCCATATACAGCTAACACAAATTGCAACAGCTACCGCTACTGCTATAAATTTATTATTTCTTTTCATAGTTTATACTTTCCTTTAATTTTTTTACAATAATTTAATTTATGTATCACATTATTCCTAATTTGACATAATGCCTTTATAAGAACTAACCTCTTCTCTTATTTGTATATCATATACTTTTTCAATCACACTCTCTCTTTGTTAATTTGAATATTTATGCTATATTCAATAATATTATTTTTCTGTTTGTACAAACAACCTCATTATATGCATTTATTTTTCTAAACTCAATAGCTTTTACACAAACGTTGTAAAAAGCGACATAAACGTCGCTTTTTACATAGATGCAAACTTTTTCTTTGTCGCAATATATCTCTTTTTCGTTTCTGTATATTTTCTAACGCTAATATATGCCTTCTTATCACTTGGAAAATATACAAACTCTTTATCTAAGTGTTCTACAGAATTTAAGTTAATTAGAAAAGATTTATGACACTTGAAAAAACCATACTCTTCCAATTTAATTTCCAAATCATTAATCTTCTCCCTACATTCATAACATTCATCCATCGTATTTATAATAGAACCTCTTCCATTTGTCTCTATATATAAAATATCCTTAACCAAAATATTTTTTGTAGCATTTCCATTTCTCCCCATCAAACAGACACTATTTTTCCTGTTTATTTCCCTTATTTTTTCAAAAGCTTCTTTTAATTCCTCTTTCATTTTTGTTTTATCCACATATCGAAATGCATCCACCAAATATCCCTTTCTTGCACAATCCACATGGGTTGTCAGAATTATAATGATACTTTCTGCATGTTCCACCTTATAGTTTATTATAGTTTCAAAGCCATCCATTTTGGGCATATCAATATCCATTAGCACAATATTATATTCTGCATTTCTTTTTAAAAACTCAACTCCTGAATCAAAAATTTCTATTTCTTCTGATTTATCAATATAATTTTCCACCACTTCTGATGCAAGATTTCTCCATTTCTGCTCATCATCGACTATTGCTATTTTCATTTTACTATGTCCTCTTTTTCTTTTTTTAATGTTAAAGACACGATAAATTTATCATCCACGATTTCTATATCCATTAGTCCTTTGCAGTTCACAACACTGTCCTCTACATTTTTCATTCCCCAACCATGACATTCTTTTTCATTTTTGGTTGTCTGCAAACTATTTTTATCTAATTGGTTGTTAATACAATAATAATTACCTATTTCCACAATTATTTCTTTTTCCGTATACTGACATACCACCCATATTTCCCTTTTTGTCGTTTTATCTGTCGCTTCTATTGCATTATTTAGCAGATTGAAAAAGATTGTACATAAATTGTAAGCACTGATATTACACTTTGAAGGGAAATGGCCAGTTACATTCATGTTTATATTTTTACTTTCTGCTTCTGCATAAGCTTTATTTAGCACGGCATTAACAATATCATTTCCCACATTAATACTGTCACCCAAATCATCTACTCTGTCAATAATATCTCCGAAATACTCTTCAAACTCTTGATTTTTTCCTTCTCTTTTTAATTTATTTAAAAAGTAAAGGTGCCCTCTTATGTCATGCCTGAATTTTTTTGTCTCTTTTTCTCTTTCATTCATATATTCATATTGTTTTACCTGTTCCTCCAGATACTGCTTAATAATCAATTCCTTTTCTTTATACATATTCCTTGAAACCAATAATAGTATTACGGATTCCATCTGTATAAATAATCCTATGGTTACAGATGTATATGCCGCAATATACACGACTTTGTTTTTATATGCCATTTCTTCCAAAGTCACATTTGTCATAAGCACCAGTATGAATAAATCTGCAAAAAGGATAACCGTAAACAATAATACATCTCGTATATTTACATTCCTTATACCGTCACCTGTTATTCTTCTCAAAAATATAGCTACACTACTAATGAATCCTAGTGATAATACTGCTCCTAAAATTTTTTCATTTGAACCATTATGATAATTTATAATCGTACTTACTGTATTCACCAGCAATATTGATATCATGTCAATTATCTCTACAATAATAGATACCCATATGGCACATATTAGGATTTTCCTGTAATCTTCCAAATAACATACTTGCATAATTATTCCTATGTACAACAAATAGATTATTAATGCAATTGTTTGGTTTTCTATCATATTAATAATCAGCGAAAAAACTATAGATATTATGAATATTTTTAAATATCTATATCTATCTGTATTTTTCTCTCTTAACTGCAGATAATATTTACACATCAATAATATACCTAATATATGTAAAATATCAGCAATGACACTACAAAATATACCCATTATTCCTCCCAAATTGTAAAATATATTTTATTATAACATATTTTTACAACTTGGGAGTTTTATGATTAAAAGTTTAAAACAAACTAATAATCCACTTATACCATCTTCCGATCAAAGGTAACTCCTTTCCGTATATACTCTTGTATTGCCCGGACAATTGTTAGGATACATCCTTTGATTATTATGTAAATAGTTATTGCACCAACGTTGATTTATTTTACATAAACGTTGACTATTTTATTATTTTCTCTAAATTCCTTGGATACATCCCTCTCTACCTTATTTTATTAGCAAATATTTTTCTTTTGCTCCAACTTGCATTTCTTCCAAATTAACTTACCTATTTTACGTGACTCATTACTTCCGCACAAAAAAAGCACCAACCCCAGAGAGGTTAACTCTCCAAAGCCGGCACCCGCGTGCGCCTTCAGGGGCTCGAACCCTGGACACCCTGATTAAGAGTCAGGTGCTCTTCCAGCTGAGCTAAAGGCGCATATGTGTCTAACACGTCAGTTATTATAGTCCATATAATTTAAAAATGCAAGTATTTTTTTATTGTAATGTTTTTAGGTTATTGATATACTCATTTTATAGATTTTTTTATAAATATTTTAATGCATATATATTTTTCAGGGAGAAAATAATGGACAAAAAAAGTAACCGGTTTGAACCAAATAAAAAATATTTTACTATAAGCATTTATGTGATAGTTGTTGTTTTTATATGTGCACTTATTATAAAAGCATTAACCTGCCTTTCGGCAACCACTGCTCTTATTAATGACTTATTTAGTGCAATGGCACCATTTCTTGTTGGATTTGGTATGGCATTTTTACTTAGCCCTATGGTTAATTATATGGACTATCACCTTTTTTGTAATACATGCCATATAAAAAGCAATAAAATAAGGCGTATTCTGGCTATTGCCATATCATATGTTGTGATTTTAGGATGTCTGGCTGGTCTTCTTACTTATGTTATCCCACATCTGGCAAGCAGCATTAACAGCCTTATCATTAAGTTTCAGGAATTATACGAAACCATTCCTTCCTATATCGATAGTCTGAGCAGACAGTTTCCTAATATTGATTTTGACTACCTAAAGGATGTCCTTACTTCCGCATTGCCTTCTTTTGTAGATATATTAAATAAAGTTGCGACTGACTGGGTTCCTATGATTTTTGATACGTCAATATCAGTTGTAAAGTGGATATATAATATTATTATTGCAATTTTAGTATCCTGTTATATGCTCCTTGATAAGGAAAATCTTCTTAGAAACTTTAAGAGAATTATTTATGCTGTTTTTAAAAAAGATACTTCAGACAAACTTTGCAAAATTTTATATCAGGTAAATAGGATTTTCAGCAGCTACATTGTAGGAAAGGCTATTGATTCCCTAATAATCGGAATCCTGTGTTTTATACTTTTATGTGTATTTAAAATGCCGTATGCCCTTCTTATCAGTATAATCATCGGAGTAACTAATATGATTCCATATTTTGGTCCTTTTATAGGGGCTATACCTGGATTTGTTGTATTATTTATAATTTCTCCTAAAATGGGTGTTGCATTTGCAGTTTTAATTTTAGCTTTGCAACAGTTTGACGGACTATTTCTTGGTCCTAAAATTCTCGGAGATGTTACCGGACTCAGACCGATATGGGTACTTTTTGCAATTAGTATCGGTGGATGGGCTTACGGACCTTTGGGAATGTTTTTAGGCGTTCCATGTGTAGCAGTTATTTCCTATTTAATTGATTTATATGTTACCTCCAGGCTTGAGGAAAAAAATATTAATCTTCCCGTTGTTCCTGTTTCCGGATCCAAACCTGGCAAATGGAATATAAGTAAATTTTTGAACAAAATAAACAGACACGCTACATCCGACATGAAAGATGATGTTGACATTGATAAAAATGAGGAGTAGAATACTTTTAATTTAATAATTGTTTGCAACGCAAAGATGCGCTTCAATAGAAGCGCATCTTTTTTGTATTTATCTCGAAGCAATTAATTTATAGATAGGATTGCCCATGGATGAAAACTTTTCTTCATATTCTGTCATTACGTTATCCTTATTCATTATACCGTCATTATGAAGATCAAACGTATATGCATCAAGTTTCCATTCTGCCTCAGGTATTTGTTCTAATGAGAATTCAAAAAGAGCTTTATTATCTGTTTTGAATTCTACTACACCATCCGGCTTTAATATATAATCATATCTATCCATAAACTGCTTTGACGTAAGACGTCGTTTTGCATGACGATCTTTAGGCCATGGATCTGAAAAGTTCAGATATATTTTTGACACTTCACCTTTATCAAATGTATCCGTAAGGTTTCGTGCATCCATACATATAAAATACAAATTATTACATTCAAGCTGATTGCGTTTATCAAGCGCCCGGACAAGCACACTTGAATATCTTTCAATTCCTATATAATTAATTTCCGGATGCATGTCTGCAAGAGCAGTTAAAAACTTTCCTTTCCCCATACCCACTTCAATATGGATTGGATTATTATTTTTAAAAACCTTGCTCCAGTTTCCTTTATTGTTCTGTTCGTCCTTGATTACGTATTCACTTGCCAGAATTAATTCATGTGAGCCGGACACGTTTCTAAGTCTCATATTAATCTCCTATATATACTATTATTATTTACATTTTAATAATACTATGTTGCTTATAATTATGTAATTTAAGCGTTTTTTTTAATTTTTACATATATATAATATTATAATTTTGCTAAAAATCAATCAATATTTAAATTCATTTTAAACAAATTCGCTATGGCTTTATTTTAAAAAAGTGGTATCATATACTATCATGGAATCAACATAATTTTTATGTGATTTTAATTTATGTTTTCAATAGGAGGTCATCTTATGGAAAAAGAAATGAATGAGGTTATTACTCAATTATCAAAAATAGAAGCTGCTTCGGCAAAAATAATGGAAGCGACAAAAATAGAAGAAGAAAATTACGCTGCCTATATTGAACAGCAGAAGAAGGAGTTCGATGATGCCCTCAACAAAGAAACTGATTTAAAAGTTGAAGCATTACGCGCAGACCTGGAAATGCGTAATACAAAAGAACTTTCCGATTTCAAGACAGCGGCAGAAAATCATCTTAAATCTTTAGATAATAAATATGAAAAAAACCATACTAAATGGGCTCAAAATATATTACAGGACCTGATAAAGGAGTGATTTTATGGGAAGTCTCTCAGCGTATAGTGGTCTTGCCACTAAAGTACATGCAATGAAAAGTAAATTAATAACCACTTCTCAATATGTTGAAATTTCTGAACTTGGTTCTGTTGCTGACCTTTTTAATTATCTTCAGCAGTTTCCGGCATATTCGATATTATTTGAAAAGCTTGATCCTAATAATGTTCATCGTGGAAATATTGAGACCATGTTAAACTATTCTCTTTATCGTGATTTTACAAAAATATATAACTTCGCAGGTATTAAACAAAGGCGCTACCTCAAACTATACTTTATGAAATATGAGGTTGCTGCAATAAAAAAATATCTCCGGGGAGTTTTAGATGAGCGTCCTGATTCAAATGTTCTTGTAATGGATAATGACTTTGAACTGCATACTGATATTAATACAAAAAAAGTTGCAGAATCACAAAATATTGATGAATTTATTGAAAACTTAAAAGGAACTGTTTATTATGAACCATTGTTAAAGATGCGTTCAGTCGGTAATGCCAGTCAGTTTGATTATGGACTTTGTCTTGACCTTTTCCGTTTCTGCTATATATGGAAACAAAGAAAGAAATATTTTAAAGGGGATGAGCTATATGCAGTCACTCATTCTTATGGAACAAAAATTGATTTACTAAATGTTATGTGGGCATACCGGTGTAAACAATTTTATAATGTTCCGAATAATGATATATACTCATATCTTATACCTATTTATTATAAATTAAAACCCGCTCAGCTTAGAGAAATGATTGACTCTGATACAATTGATGGTTTTATGTCTGCTTTTTCAAAAACCTTTTATGGAGAAAAATTTTCTCCCGAAGATTTTGGGTCATTGCGTGAAATGTATAATTTTATTATTGCAGAGGTATATCGCAAAGATTATAAGCATGATCCATATTCACTGGCATGCATTAACGAATACCTGTTTTTAAAGGAACAGGAAACCAGAAAAATTATTACGGCAGCTGAAAGCATCAGATATGGCTATAGTTCAGACCGTATTTTAGAAAATATAGCAAAAACAGGAGGTGACAGGCAATGATAGTAAAAATGGATTTTGTTACCATTACCGGTCCCAAAGATGATTTAGACCGAGTAGTTGAAAAGTACTTATCAAAATATGAAATTCATCTGGAAAATGCTCTGATGGAATTAAAAACGGCAAAAGACCTTCTGCCGTTTACAGAGGCAAATCCATATAGAGATGCTCTTGCCAAAGGCAGGGAATTAGTTAATCTTATTTCTGACAGTTCAGAGCTCCCTATCGAGGAAAACATAACGCCTGACCAGGCAATGTCTTTAATTTTTAAAGTAACTGACGAATTTAAAGAGAAAAATGCTGAGCTTAATGAACTGGAAAAGCAGCGGGCGGCCTTAGTAGAATCTTATAATAAAGTGGCGCCTTTCAAAAATTTAAAGTATGACATTGACGATTTGTTAAGATTCAAATTTGTTAAATACCGCTTTGGAAGAATTGCAAAGGAATTCTGGCCAAAACTTAAATTATATCTTGATGAAGATGTGACCAGCGTTTTTACGGAATGTATGACTGATGAAGATTATGTATGGGGTGTTTATTTTGCACCTGAAGCCGAAGCTGAAAAAGTTGATGCCGTTTACTCTTCATTGAGATTTGAAAAAACCTTTGTTCCTGATGATTTTGATGGAACACCTACTGAAGCATGTGAATATATCAATTCACAAATTGCTTCTCTTGATAAAAAAATTGAAATGAAACATATAAAGTTGGAAGCAACTCTGGAAAATTACAAAAAGGGAATTGTTTCTTCCTATAAAAGAATCGGCATAGCATATGATAATTTTGATGTTCGTAAACTTGCCGTTTCTACTAAGGATTCAAATCTGACTTTCTATATTTTGTGTGGCTGGATGCCTAAGAAACAGGCAGAAGCTTTTGCAGCGGAAATTGAACATGATAATAACGTTGTATGTATTATTGATGATGCACATACTTCTATTGACAAGAATCCACCTACAAAATTAAAGAATCCAAAGCTTGTAAAACCTTTTCAATTATTTATCGAAATGTATGGTCTTCCTGCCTACAACGAAATTGATCCAACCTTATTTGTAGCGTTGACATATGCATTTATATTTGGCGCTATGTTTGGTGATTTAGGACAGGGATTATGTCTCTTGGTCGGCGGATTTCTACTATATAAGTTTAAAAATATGGCTCTGGCCGGAATAATTGCATGTGCCGGATTTTTCTCATCCATATTCGGTATATTATATGGAAGTATCTTTGGTTTTGAAAACATTATTCCTGCACTCTGGTTAAAACCGGCAGAAGCTATGATGAATGTAACAGGAATTGGAAGACTAAATACCGTGTTTATTATAGCAATTGGCTTTGGTATGTTTTTAATTCTTATTACTATGATTTTTCATATTATCAACGGAATAAAAAGTGGAGATAAGGAAGCCATTTTCTTTGACACAAATGGCATCGCAGGACTTATTTTTTATGTTTCTTTGATAATAGTAATTGCTTTGTTGCTTACCGGCAAGCCTCTTCCGGCAGGGATAGTCCTTGCTATAATGTTTGGTCTTCCACTTATAGTGATTGCTTTAAAAGAACCATTGGGACGATTGATTGAAAAAAAACAGGATATTATGACTGAGTCAGCCGGCATGTTTATAATGCAGACATTTTTTGAATTGTTTGAGGTATTGCTGAGTTATTTTTCAAATACTCTTTCTTTTGTCCGTGTTGGTGCTTTTGCTGTCAGCCATGCAGCTATGATGGAAGTAGTATTGATGCTTGCAGGGGCAGAAAATGGAAGTTCTGGAAACATTATAATTATTATTATAGGCAATCTGATTGTATGTGGAATGGAAGGACTTATTGTTGGTATTCAGGTTCTTCGTTTGGAATACTATGAAATGTTCAGTCGCTTCTATAAAGGAACCGGACGTGAATTTAAACCATATTCAAAATCTAAAAATTAATCTTAGGAGGAAAGAACTATGTTTATTAAAATTACTTTATTTATTGCTTTATTATTATCAATTGTTGTTCCATTTGGGGCATATTTTATTGGAGAAAGAAGCCGCGGCCGTTATAAAAAGTCCCTTGCTTCTAACGTTATTGCCTTTTTTGGCGTTTTAGTAATTGCACAGATTATTATGTTTACAGGAACAGTACAGGCTGCTGACACGGCTGTCGAATCAGCCAGCCTGGCAACCGGTCTTGGCTATATTGCAGCCGCTTTGGCAACCGGACTTTCCTGTATCGGTGGTGGTATTGCAGTTGCAAGCGCTGCAAGTGCTGCTCTTGGTGCCGTTAGTGAAGATGGTAGCATCTTAGGTAAATCACTTATCTTTGTTGGTCTTGCAGAAGGTGTTGCACTTTACGGTCTGATCATTTCCTTCATGATCTTAGGCGCACTGTAAATTAATACTATGAAAATGTTTTTAATAAGCGATAATGTGGATACATTAACCGGCATGCGGCTTGCAGGCGTGGAAGGTATAGTTGTCCATGAAAAGCAGGAACTTAAAGCTGCTCTTGATAATGTTATTGCTGACAAAGAAATCGGAATTCTTCTTTTGACAGAAAAGTTTGGCAGAACCTTTCCTGAAATTATCGATGACATTAAACTTAACCGCAGACTGCCACTTATTGTAGAGATTCCTGACCGGCATGGTACCGGGCGTAAAAAAGACTT
>JBJEMK010000123.1:0-9944 GCA_051879635.1 Eubacterium sp. | reverse complement strand
GTGGAAACGTACAATTAGTTCCACCAAAATCAATTCCTAGGTCAGAAGGTAAAGCAAAACGTATAATTGATAATCGTAAATTATAATTGGAGGTGTTTATATGTTTATAAGACAAATTTCGGTTTACGTGGAAAATATAAGGGGTTCATTGAGAGATGTAACAAGAGTGTTAAGCGAAGCAGATATTGATGTAATGGCATTATCAGTAGCTGATACAGCAAGCTTTGGAATTGTAAGACTTATTGTAAGAGATAAGGATAATGATAAAGCTTTGGCAGCATTAAAAGAAAATGGAAATACTGCACGCAAGAACCATGTTATATGTGTAGGGGTTCCTAACAAACCTGGTTCATTGGACAAAATATTAAAGCTTGTAGATGAATCGGATATATCTATTGAATACTTATATGCATTTAATTATAGCACAAAAGATAATGAGGCATTAATTAATTTCCGAATGTCAGATCAGGAGGCAGGTGCAAAATTATTAAGTGATAATGGCATTAAAATGTATTCACAGGAAGAAATAGACGCATTATAGAGAACTTGATAAAATAATATAGAAATCTACAATTAATTGTGGTATAACGTAATGAATAAATTAGAAAGGAAGTGCAATCATGCAGAAGAAAAATATTGATTGGGAAAATCTTGATTTTTCATATATTGAGACAGACAAGAGATTTGTATCCAATTACAGGAATGGTGTTTGGGATGAAGGTATTCTTACTTCCGATGCAAATGTTACCATTAACGAATGTGCAGGTGTGCTGCAGTATGCACAGACATGTTTTGAAGGACTTAAGGCATATACAACAGAAAAGGGACAGATTGTTACATTCAGACCAGATTTAAATGCAGAACGTATGGAAAATACGGCCAAGAGATTGGAGATGCCGGTATTTCCAACAGATAAATTTATAGAAGCAGTAGTAAAAACTGTTGAGGCAAATGAAGATTATGTTCCTCCATATGGTTCAGGTGCTACATTGTACATACGTCCATATATGTTTGGAAGTAATCCTGTAATAGGAGTAAAACCTGCAGACGAGTATCAGTTTAGAATTTTCACAACACCTGTAGGTCCATATTTCAAGGGTGGTATAAAGCCGCTTACATTGCGTGTATGTGATTATGACAGAGCTGCTCCAAATGGAACAGGCCATATTAAGGCGGGTCTTAATTATGCAATGAGTTTACATGCTATTGTTACCGCTCATCAGGAAGGATATGATGAAAATATGTATCTTGATGCAGCAACCAGAACAAAGGTAGAAGAAACCGGAGGCGCAAATTTCTTATTTGTCACAAAAGATAAAAAGGTGGTGACACCAAAGTCCAACAGTATATTGCCATCAATAACCCGTCGTTCCCTTCTTACAGTAGCCAAAGAATATCTTGGACTGGAAGTGGAAGAGAGAGAGGTTTATTTTAGCGAAGTAAAGGATTTTGCAGAATGTGGTCTTTGTGGAACTGCAGCAGTAATTTCTCCTGTTGGTAAGATTGTAGATCATGGCAATGAAATATATTTCCCAAGTGGTATGAATGAGATGGGACCTGTTACGAAGCAATTATATGATACTTTAACCGGAATTCAGATGGGAAGAATAGAAGCACCTGAGGGTTGGATTAAAGTTATTAAATAGTATTTAAATTAAGCATTAATTATATTATATAAATATAGCTGTTGCAGTATAGATGTATTATAAAAAAGACATACAGTACATCTATACTGTAACAGCTATTTAATTTTAAACTTTAGTATTACATTTTAATCCAGCCGCCATCTAATTTTATTATCTGTCCTGTCTGTTTATTATCCAGAATTTTAATGACAGCTTTTCCTACATCTTCAGGAGTTCCGATACGCCCAGAGGGAATTTGAGAAATAATACTATCCAGTTCCTCTTTTGAAAGATGTGAGTTCATATCTGTATCAATTATTCCACATGCAATTGCATTGACCCTTATATCAGACAATTCCAACTCTTTTGCCAATGCTAAAGTAAATGAATTTATGGCACCTTTTGTTGCAGAATATGCAACTTCACATGAGGCACCTACTAATCCCCACACAGAAGATATGTTAATTATGTCACCACTTCCCGCTGACAGCATATCAGGAATAGCCTGGCTGGATAGTGAAACAGCCGATGTCACATTAGTATTCCATATTTTCTGCCAGGTTTCTTTGGACATATCCTGAAGTAAACCAATCCATGATATTCCTGCATTGTTAACAAGAACATCAATTTTTAAGTTCATAGAATGTATAAAATTAAATAATTCGGAAGCAGTTTCATATTGGGAAAGGTCTCCTGTAAAAGTGTAGCAGATAGTTCCAAGGGACTGTATATTAGTGCGTACCTCCTGAAGTTTTTTATTGTTGCTATTGCATGTAATAATAAGAATATAACCGTTTTTCGCAAGTTCTAGTGCGATTCCACGACCAATTCCTCTGGAAGCACCGGTTACTAGTGCAATTTTTGGTTTCATATAAATTCTCCTAAATAATATAAAGTTAAAATACTGTAAAAAAATTGTAGCATATTTGTACAAAAAATATAATACTTTAACACAAAAAACACACAAAATGTCAAACAGTATGTTGACAATAGTAGACACTGGTGTTAATATTAATATGTAATATTTTTGTAACAATTGTTAAGTGATGTTGTATTTACATAATATTTGGAGGTTTTATGAAAATTAACAGCGTATTAAAGGGAGTAGCTTCGCTGGCGATGGCAGGAGCATTTGTATTCTCGTTTAGTATGATGGTATCAGCAGCAAATTTAGATACAGAAATTCCATCTTCAGGGATAACGATAGCGTTAGATAATTATTATGATAAGTGCGAAGACCCTGAAGTAGAGATATTAGCATTAATATCTACATGTGTTACTTCTACAGCAGAAGAAAATGCATATTTTAATACGATAGCAATTGCACAGGTTGACAGTTATGTAAATGTAAGAAAGAAACCGGATGCAGATAGTAAGATAGTTGGAAAGATTTATGGCAACTGCGGTGCTACAATAGTTGGGTTTGATGGTGACTGGTATAAGATACAGTCAGGAAATGTTGAAGGTTACATAAAGTCAGAATATTTTATTACCGGTGAAGAAGCCCAGCAATATGCTTTGGATAACGGTTATGTTCTGGCAACAGTCAATGGTTCGGGACTCAGAGTAAGAAAAAAACCATCACTAAAGTCAAAAGTTGTCTCAGCTATTTACGTTGGAGCAACATATGCAGTAACTGCTTATAGTGAAGATGATAACTGGATTAAATTAGCAATAGAAGATGGTGTTAAGGGCTGGGTATCCACAGACTACATAGATGTAGAGATTATTCTTGAAACAGCTATGACTTTAAAGGAAGAAAAGGCAATGCTTAAAGCTCAGGCAGAGCAGGAATCCCGCGAGGCAGAATCAGAGTCTCTTTCTATTGCAGAATCACAGGAAGCATCAAGACAGCAGGAATTAGCTGCAGCTCAACAGACTGTAACATATTCATATAACAACTATACTACACAGCAGACTACAACGCAGGCATCAACTACAGCCAGTACATATGATTCATCTTCAGATTCTAATGCTGACCTGCGTTCACAGGTAGTGGCTTATGCTAAACAGTTTCTTGGAAATCCATATGTATATGGTGGCTCAAGCCTTACTAACGGAACAGATTGTTCAGGTTTCACGATGTCTGTATATGCCCATTTTGGATATTATTTAAATAGAAGCTCTGCTTCACAAGCAAGTAATGGTACAAGCGTATCGATGGATTCATTGCTACCGGGAGATTTGTTATTCTATACAAACGGAACAGGTTCAATTAAACACGTTGCAATGTACATAGGTGGTGGACAAATTATTCATGCAAGTACAGAGAGTACAGGTATATGTATTTCAAATGCATTTTATAATACACCATGTTGTGCACGTAGAATTATTAATTAATTTTATATCATGTTTATTGTGGCAGGTACTTTGTACCTGCCATTTTTTTGCTTCACTAAAAAAGAGTTGCAAAACGGTTATTTATGCCGGCAATTATAATAGGAAAACTTATTCATAAAATGCTCCTAAATATTTTGAAATATATTGTCAGAAAATAAGATAAAAAGTACTTTTTGTGCAATATGTCTAAAAATGCATAATAGACGTAAACTAAAGTGGAATAAAATAGTAAAATATGTATAGAGGCAATTTAAGTTATCCACATAGAGAAATTCCCGATTTACAAGGAAAATGAGTTATACACCGACTTATCCACATTATCCACTCGACATTTAATGGGGGTTTTGTCATATTTTGTTATATTGATTAAGAACAAACGTTTTGGTAAAGCTCACAAAAAGTAAAAAAATGTAGAATAGATTTTTGCAAAATATTGTCTGAAAAAATTATATTGTAAACACAATTTATTTATACCTCGTATCTTGAAAAACATGCCTGTTATGGTATAATAAAAATGAGATTTATGTATAATTGTGAATCTCACTTTAGAACGAAAGGAAGTGTACATCATGCGTTATATTATTACAGGAAGAAATATTGATGTAACAGAGGGTCTTAAGTCAGCAGTCTATGAAAAGATTGGTAAGCTTGAAAGATACTTCAAACCAGACACAGAGGTGTATGTAACACTTAGTGTTGAGAAAGAAAGACAGAAGATAGAAGTGACCATTCCTGTTAAGGGCGGAATAATAAGATCAGAACAGACCAGTAGCGATATGTATGTGTCAATTGATTTAGTTGAAGAAATTATTGAACGCCAGCTGAAAAAATACAAAAATAAAATTGTTGACAAACATCAGATGGGTGGATTTTTTACAGAAGAATATCTGGATCAGGATTATGACGAGGAAGAGAGCATTAAGATAAAAAGAACCAAAAAGTTTGGTATAAAGCCTATGGATCCGGAAGAAGCTTGTATACAGATGGAACTTCTTGGACATAACTTTTTTGTTTTCTCTAATGCGGAGACAGGTGAGGTCAATGTAGTGTATAAGAGGAAAGGCAATACATACGGTCTTATTGAACCTGAATTTGAATAAAATAGAATATTGAACGAAAAGAGTGCCTAACAGTGGCACTCTTTTTATATCATAGGGAAGTTCTTTGAACTTCCCTATGATATAAAATGCTCTGCATATTATCTAATATAGGAAAACTCTTTCTTGAATATAATGAATATAAGTGCTACAATAAAACTGCTATGTTCAAAAATGGGTTTTTATATCTAAAACCGTATTAATAGAAATGGGAGAAATAATCATGAGTTTGGCAGGAAAAATTTTTGGAACGCACAGTGAAAGAGAAATAAAAAGAATAATTAATAAAGTAGATAAGATAGAATCACTCAGACCATCCATGATGGAATTAAGTGATGAACAGCTTCATGCTAAGACAGATGAATTTAAGAAAAGACTAAAAAATGGTGAAACACTTGATGATTTATTAGTTGATGCTTATGCAGTAGTAAGAGAGGCTGCAAGGCGTGTGCTTGGTACAGAGCATTACAGAGTTCAGCTTATAGGCGGTGTTATTCTGCATCAGGGACGTATTGCTGAAATGAAAACAGGTGAAGGAAAGACACAAACATGTCTTCTTCCTGCGTATCTTAATGCATTAGAAGGAAAGGGAGTACACATTGTAACAGTTAATGATTACTTGGCACAACGTGACGCCCAATGGATGGGAAAAGTTCATGAATTTTTGGGATTATCTGTTGGATGTGTTCTTAATAGCATGGAGAAGGAAGAGCGACAGGCTGCATATAATTGCGATATAACATATATAACAAATAATGAACTTGGATTTGATTACCTTAGAGATAATATGGTTATTTATAAGGAACAGCTTGTTCAGAGAGGACTGCATTATGCTATAGTTGATGAAGTCGATTCTGTTCTTATTGATGAAGCAAGAACACCTCTTATTATTTCAGGACAAAGCGGTAAGTCAACTAAACTTTATGAGGCATGTGATATACTGGCTCGTCAGCTTATTAAAGGTAAAGAAAGCGCTGAATTTTCTAAGATGAATGCCATTATGGGCGAAGATATCGAAGAAGAAGGAGATTTCATTGTAAATGAAAAGGACAAAGTAGTTAATCTTACGGCAGAAGGTGTTGAAAAGGTTGAAAAATTTTTCCATATAGATAATCTTGCAGATGCTGATAATCTGGAAATACAGCATAACATAATTCTGGCGTTAAGAGCTCATTATCTTATGTTCAGAGACCAGGATTATGTCGTAAAAGATGATCAGGTTCTTATTGTTGATGAATTTACCGGGCGTATAATGCCGGGAAGACGTTATTCAGATGGATTACATCAGGCAATAGAAGCAAAGGAACATGTGAAGGTTAAGAGAGAAAGCAAAACTCTGGCAACGATTACTTTTCAGAATTTTTTCAACAAGTATGAGAAAAAAGCCGGTATGACAGGTACTGCACTTACTGAAGAGCAGGAGTTTAGAAATATATATGGCATGGACGTTGTTGAAATACCGACAAATAAACCAATTGCCAGAATCGACCATGAAGATGCAGTATTTAAAACAAGAAAAGAAAAATTATATGCAGTTGTAAATGAAATAGTTGCATCTCATGAAAAAGGTCAGCCCGTTTTGGTGGGAACTATTACAATCGAAGCTTCAGAAGAAATTAGTAATCTTCTTAAAAAGAGAGGAATACAGCATAAAGTACTGAATGCAAAATTCCATGATGTAGAGGCAGAAATAATTGCGGAAGCAGGTGTACATGGTGCAGTTACAATAGCAACTAATATGGCAGGACGTGGTACAGATATTAAAATTGATGATGAAGCGCGTGCAGCAGGCGGATTAAAAATTATTGGTACAGAAAGACATGAGTCGAGACGTATTGATAATCAGCTGCGTGGACGTTCAGGCCGACAGGGTGACCCGGGTGAATCTAAGTTTTATATATCACTTGAGGATGATATTATGAGGCTTTTTGGTTCAGAAAGAATGATGTCAGTATTTAATGCACTCGGAGTTCCTGAAAATGAAGAACTGCATCATAAGTCATTATCAAAGGCAATTGAGAGAGCACAAAAGAAGATTGAAAATAATAACTATGGAATTAGAAAGAATCTGCTTGAATACGATCAGGTAAATAATGACCAGAGGGAAATTATTTATAAAGAAAGATTGCGTGTACTTAATGGCGAGAGTATGAGAGCTTCCGTTATGCGAATGATTTCAGATACAGTTGACAGGCTGGTTGACACCTGCATTTCAGCAGATATTCCTGCCAATGAATGGGATATGAATGAACTAAATCAATTATTAGAACCGGTATTCCCATTTGGAACCATAGAATTAACTGAAGAACAAAAAGGCCATTATAAAAAGCATCAGCTAGTAGAAGATATTAAGCAAAAGGCAATAGAACTTTACGAAGCAAAGGAAAGAGAATTTCCTGAACCTGAGCAGATGCGAGAAGTTGAGCGTGTTATTATCCTTAGAGTAATTGACAGAAAATGGATGGATCATATTGATGATATGGATCAGTTGCGCCAGGGTATAGGATTACAGGCATATGCACAAAAAGATCCGGTAATACAATATAAACTTAGTGGATTTGAAATGTTTGACGAAATGACATCTGCAATTCAGGAGGATACGGTTAAACTCTTATTGCATTTAAGAGTCGAACAAAAGGTTGAGAGAGAAGAGGTTGCCAAAGTTACAGGTACAAATAAAGATGATACAGGAGTAAAAGCTCCTAAGAAAAGAGAAGAAGCAAAGGTATACCCAAATGACCCATGCCCATGTGGCAGTGGCAAAAAGTATAAACAATGTTGTGGAAGAAGATAATAATAGTCTGAGGTGACACATGGTAGAACTTGATCAATTTAAGACTCAATTAGCAACTTATGAACTTCCATTAAGAGAAGTAGGAGAGTCTCTTGATTTAGGAAATAAGGAGACACGCAAAAAAGAAATTGAAGAAATAATGGAAGCTCCTGATTTCTGGGATGACATGAATGCTGCACAGGCATACATGAAAGAATTAAAGAACATAAAAGATACAATAGATAATTTTCATAATATTCAAACAATGTATGAAGACGTAGAAGTATTGATTCAGATGGGATATGAAGAAAATGATGAAACACTCATTCCTGAAGTTGAAGAAGCACTTAATGAGTTCATTACACGATTTGAAAATTTACGCATAAGTACATTGTTATCAGATGAATATGATAAAAATAATGCAATACTAAAACTTAATGCAGGAGCGGGTGGAACAGAAGCCTGTGACTGGGTAAGTATGCTATATAGAATGTATAGCAAATGGGCAGAACGCAAAGGGTATTCTATACAAGTGTTAGATTTTCTTGATGGTGAAGAAGCAGGATTGAAAACCATTACCATTCAGGTAAATGGTGAAAATGCTTATGGATATTTAAAATCAGAAAGAGGTGTACACAGGCTTGTAAGAATGTCACCATTTAATGCGGCCGGAAAAAGACAGACATCATTTGCATCATGCGATGTTATGCCCGATATTGAAGAGGATTTGGATGTGGAGATTAATGAAGAAGACATTCGTATTGATACATACAGATCCAGCGGAGCAGGTGGCCAGCATATTAATAAAACTTCGTCAGCAATAAGAATTACGCATATCCCTACGGGAATAGTAGTGCAGTGTCAGAATGAAAGAAGTCAGCTTCAGAATAAGGACAAGGCGTTTAAAATGCTTAAAGCAAAGTTATATATGCTTAGAAGACAAGAAGAAGAAGCAAAGCGTTCAGATATAAGAGGTGAAGTGAAGGATATTGGCTGGGGAAATCAGATACGTTCTTATGTAATGCAGCCGTATACTATGGTAAAAGATCATAGAACGGGAGAGGAAAGCGGTAATATTCAAGGAGTTTTAGATGGTAATATTGATGCTTTTATAAGTGCATATCTAAAATGGAATAGTATAAATAATCATTAATTGATTTTATAAAATAAATACTTTTGAGGAGTGGAAATATGGTAAACATAGCAGTGTTAGGATATGGTACGGTAGGTTCAGGAGTTGTTGAGGTTCTGAATACTAATGGTGACAGTATAGCGGTTAAGGCAGGTCAGGAAATTTTTGTAAAATATGTTCTTGATCTTAGAGATTTCCCGGGTGACCCTATTCAGGATAAGATAGTACATGACTATAATATTATTTTAAATGATCCCGATGTTGATATTGTTGTAGAAGTTATGGGTGGAGTTGAACCTGCATACACATTTGTAAAATCAGCATTGCTTGCAGGAAAGTCAGTCTGTACGTCTAATAAAGAACTTGTAGCAAAACATGCGCCGGAGCTTATGGAAATCGCGAAGAAGCGCAGTAAAAATTTTCTATATGAAGCGAGTGTAGGAGGTGGAATTCCTATTATTCGTCCACTTAACCAATACCTTACAGCAGATAAGATTTTGGAGATTACAGGAATACTTAATGGTACAACTAACTTTATTTTAAGTAAGATGAAGAATGAAGGCTCAGATTTTGAATCTGTTTTAAAAACGGCGCAGGATTTGGGCTATGCAGAACGCAATCCATCGGCAGATGTAGATGGATTTGATGCCTGCCGTAAGATTGCAATTTTGGGCTCACTTGCATATGGAAAAAATATTAACTATGAAAAAATATATACAGAAGGAATTACAAAGGTTACGGATGTTGACTTTATGTATGCCAAAGAATTAGGAAGGACAATTAAACTATTTGGAAAATGCAAGAAAGAAGGCGGCAGATATTTTGCTTCTGTATGCCCTGTTCTTATTGCTCCTGAGCATCCACTATATAATGTTGAAGGTGTCCTGAATGGAATTTTAGTAAGAGGTAACGTTATAGGTGATGTAATGTTTTATGGAAGCGGAGCAGGAAAACTGCCAACAGCAAGTGCAGTTGTT
>JBJEMK010000122.1:0-9972 GCA_051879635.1 Eubacterium sp. | reverse complement strand
CTGACAGCGCGAGGGTATCCGAGATGGCCGGCCGCGAGGCTGACCCTACGAACCACCTGCTGATGCATGCCATGGGACCTAATGTTGCAGGAGTTATAGGTACGGCAGTTGCAGCAGGAACTTTTATGGCAATATTTGGAGTTTAATTTACATGATTAAAAAGGAGACATTATGGCAGATAAAGTTAAAAGACCGGTAAAAATAACAGAAACAGTGTTAAGAGATGCGCATCAGTCACTTATCGCAACCAGAATGACAACGGAGGAGATGCTTCCTATTATTGATAAGATGGATAAAGTGGGATATCATTCAGTTGAATGCTGGGGTGGTGCAACGTTTGATGCTTCTCTTAGATTTTTGAAAGAAGATCCATGGGACAGACTTAGGAAACTTAGAGACGGATTTAAAAATACAAAGCTTCAGATGCTATTTAGAGGACAAAATATTCTTGGTTACAGACCATATGCAGATGATGTTGTTGAATATTTTGTTCAGAAATCAATAGCAAATGGTATTGATATAATAAGAATTTTTGACTGCTTAAATGATATGAGAAATCTTGAAACGGCAGTAAAAGCAGCTAATAAAGAAAAAGGTCATGCCCAGGTTGCATTAGCATATACTCTTGGTGATGCATATACATTAAAATATTGGAAAGAAATGGCAAAAAAAATTGAAGATATGGGAGCAGATTCAATATGTATTAAAGATATGGCAGGACTTCTGGTTCCTTATAAGGCAACAGAACTTGTACAGGCTCTGAAAGAAGGAACAACACTTCCAATTCAGTTACATACACACTATACTTCAGGTGTAGCTGCTATGACATATTTGAAAGCTGTTGAAGCAGGATGTGACATTATTGATACAGCAATGTCACCACTTTCAATGGGCACAAGCCAGCCTGCTACTGAAGTAATGGCAAAGACATTTGAAGGAACAGAATTTGATCCTGGATTTGACCAGAATCTTCTGGCAGAAATAGCTGATTATTTCAGACCATTAAGAGAAGAGTGGATTGAAAGTGGCCAGATGAGTACAAAAGTAATGGGAGTTGATATTAAAACTTTATTATATCAGGTTCCGGGAGGAATGTTATCTAATCTTGTATCACAGCTAAAAGAAATGAAAGCAGAGGATAAATTTGAACAGGTACTGGAAGAAGTTCCACGAGTTCGTAAAGATTATGGTGAGCCTCCACTTGTAACTCCATCAAGCCAGATAGTAGGAACACAGGCAGTACTTAATGTTGTGTTGGGTGAACGTTATAAACAGTTTACAAAAGAATCAAAAGACCTTCTTCTTGGCAAGTATGGAAAAACAGTAAAACCATTTAATAAAGAAGTACAGAAAAAGGTTATTGAACAGACAGGTGAGAAACCAATTAAATGCAGATTTGCTGACACACTTGAACCTGAAATGAAAAAACTTGAATCAGAAATGGCTCAATATAAGGAACAGGATGAAGATGTTCTTTCATATGCGCTGTTTCCACAAGTTGCAATGGATTTTTTCAAGTATAGACAGGCACAGAAAACTAAAGTTGATCCTGTAGTTTCAGATGAGAAAAATGGAGCTTATCCGGTATAAAGTTTTACAGATAGGGACAGGTTATGCCTGCCCCTATCTGCAATAATAAAGTAATTGATAGGAATTTATATGA
Source organism: Eubacterium sp. (assembly GCA_051879635.1). Lineage (GTDB taxonomy): Bacteria > Bacillota > Clostridia > Lachnospirales > Lachnospiraceae > JBJEMK01. The sequence goes on along the minus strand of JBJEMK010000122.1, from coordinate 8,309 downwards.
GTAAGGTAATTATAATAGGTGGCGGTCCATCCGGGATGATGGCCGGAATCGCAGCGGCGCTTAATAAAAATGAAGTTCATATATTTGAAAAAAATGAGAAATTAGGAAAAAAATTATTTATTACCGGAAAAGGAAGATGCAATGTTACAAATGCATCAGATATAGAAACCATAATGAATAATATTATTTCAAATCCAAAATTTTTATACAGTGCATTATATTCTTTTACAAATTATGATGTTATTAATTTTTTTGAAATGGCAGGAGTTCCGCTAAAAATTGAAAGAGGGAACAGAGTATTTCCTGTTTCTGATAAATCAAGTGATATTATTAATGGATTGATTCAAAAATTAAAAGAATTAAATGTTAATATTCATTTAAATGAGAAAGTAACCAATATTATAACAAATAATTATAAGTTTGAAAAAATAGTACTCTCAAATAATAAAGAAATTACAGGTGATGCGGTTATTGTAGCTACCGGAGGATTTTCGTATAAAAGCACAGGTTCTGATGGAGATGGATATCGTTTTGCAAAGGATACGCATCATAATGTAACCGATATAAGTCCGGCATTAGTACCACTACGAATTGCAGAATACGATTGTAAAGAAATGCAGGGGCTTTCACTAAAAAATGTTGAGGTTTCCATAATATTTAACGGCAGGAATATATATTCTGATATGGGTGAAATGTTATTTACGCACTATGGTGTTAGTGGACCTTTGATATTAAGTGGGAGCAGTTATGTTGCAAAACAAAAAAAATATGATAATATGATTCTAAAAATTGATTTAAAACCGGCACTTACGATAGAACAGCTTGACAAGAGAATTCTGCGTGATTTTGAAGAATTTTCAAATAAAAACTTTAAAAATTCGCTGGACAAACTTTTACCACAAAAAATGATTCCTGTTATTATAAGAAGAACTAACATTAATCCTGAAAAAAAAGTACATGATATAACAAAAGAAGAACGTTTAAAACTGGTAAATATTTTAAAGGGTTTTACTCTTACAATTTGCGGTTTAATGGATTATAATGAAGCCATAATTACAATGGGTGGTGTAAGTGTGAAGGATATAAATCCTGCAACAATGGAGTCAAAATATATTAAAGGGATGTATTTTGCCGGAGAGGTGATGGATGTTGATGCACTGACCGGCGGGTATAATCTTCAAATAGCATGGTCGACAGGGTATCTGGCCGGGAAAAGTATATATTAAGGAGAAAAAGTTTTATGTATAATATTGCAATTGATGGACCGGCAGGTGCAGGCAAAAGCACGATTGCCAAAATTGTAGCAAAAAAATTAGGATATATATATGTAGATACAGGAGCTATGTATAGAACCATGGCATTAGCTTGCATAAGAGCCGGTATAGACAAATTTAATGAAAAAGCTGTAGTGAACGTATGCAAAGAGGTTGATATTTCTATTCGGTATGTAAATTCTGAACAGGTAGTTCTTCTTAATGGGGAAAATGTAAATGGATATATTCGTACAGAGGAGGTTGGGAATACAGCCTCTGCAATTGCGGTATACAAAGACGTAAGAAATATTCTTGTTGCTTTACAACAGCAACTTGCAGCGAAAGAAAATATAGTGATGGATGGACGGGATATAGGTACAGCAGTTTTGCCTAATGCTGATGTTAAGATTTATCTTACAGCAAGTGCACACACCAGAGCATTGAGAAGAATGAAAGAACTATTGGAAAAAGGCGTAGAATGCAGCATTGAAGAAATTGAAAAAGATATTATCGAACGTGATAACAGAGATATGAATAGAAAGGAGTCTCCTCTTGTAAAAGCAGAGGATGCACAACTGGTTGATTCATCAGAAATGACTATAGATGAAGTGGTTGATACTATAATTTCATTGTGCAGATAAAAATATGGAAGTAATTGTAGCTAAAAGCGCCGGATTCTGCTTTGGAGTCAAAAGGGCTATTGATAAAGTATATGAACAAATAAATATGCAAAAAAAAGACATATATACATTTGGTCCTATTATTCACAATGAAGAAGTTGTGAATGATCTTGCTTCAAAGGGTGTAATAGTAATTGAAAATAAAGACGAGTTGAAAAATATAAAAAAAGGAACAATTGTCATAAGGTCACACGGGGTTCCAAAATATATTTATGATATTGTTGAAGAAAATAATCTGGAACTTGTTGATGCCACGTGTCCGTTTGTGAGGAAGATTCATAAAATTGTAGAGACACAAAGCAAAGAAGGCAGACAAATAATAATTATTGGAAATGACAACCATCCGGAAGTAGAAGGAATTAAAGGATGGTCGGAAACACCGGTAATAGTTATAGGAAGCAGGGAGGAAGCAGAGTCAATAAATTTTCCTGAAAATACCGAATTGACAATAGTCTCACAAACGACATTTAATTACAAGAAATTTCAATATTTAGTTGAAATTATTCGCAAAAAGGGTTATGATATAAATGTTTTAAATACAATTTGCAACGCGACTCATGAACGTCAGCAGGAGGCACGTGAAATTGCACGAAAAGTTGATGCAATGATTGTAATCGGCGGACGTAATAGTTCTAATACGCAAAAATTATTTGAAATATGTAAAGAAGAATGCACAAATACTTACTATATACAGACACTTGTTGATTTGGATTTGCCAAAACTTGGCGCCATTAGTAGCGTAGGTATTACTGCCGGGGCTTCAACCCCAAACAATATTATCGAGGAGGTTCATACTAATGTCAGAGTTAAGTTTTGAACAAATGTTGGAAGATTCAATTAAAACAATTCATACGGGGGAAATTATTGAAGGCACAGTAATCAGCGTTAAAGAAGATTATATTGTTCTTAATATAGGTTACAAAGCAGATGGCATTGTAACCAGACAAGAATATTCAAATATACCAACTGATTTAACTACTGTCGTTTCAGTAGGAGATAAGATGACCGTAAAAGTTTTGAGAGTTAATGATGGTGACGGACAGGTTGCATTAACATATAAGCGTCTGGCTTCAGAAAAAATTAACAAAGAACTTGAGGAAGCGTTTGAAAACAAGACAGTTATGAAAGGAACAGTAGAAAAAGTTTTAAGCGGTGGTTTAAGTGTCAGGTATCAGGAATCATATGTATTTGTTCCTGCAAGCCTTGTTTCAGATGTTTACGAGAAAGACCTTACTAAATATCAGGGACAGGAAATAGAATTTGTTATCATTGAATTCAATCCAAAGAGACGAAGAGTCATTGGAGACAGAAAGCAGCTTGTTGTTGCCGAAAAAGAAAAAATTCAGTCAGAAGCACTTGCTAAATTAGAAGTTGGACAGATTATTGAAGGAACGGTTAAGAATGTAACTGACTTTGGTATATTTGTTGATATTGGAGGAATAGACGGACTTGTTCATGTTTCGGAAATGTCATGGGGAAGAGTTGGAAATCCTAGAAAATTATACAAAGCAGGTGATACAGTTAAAGCATTTATTAAAGATATCAACGATAAGAAGATTGCTTTAAGTTTTAAATTTGAAGATACTAATCCATGGATTAATGCTTCAGAGAAATTTGCACCGGGTGTTATAGTTACAGGAACTGTTGCAAGAATGACTGATTTTGGAGCGTTCATTGAATTAGAACCGGGTGTTGATGCTTTACTTCATGTTTCACAGATTTCAAGGACACATGTAGATAAGCCTGCAGATGTTCTCAAGATAGGACAGGAAATTGAAGCTCAGATTACAGAATTTGATGAAGAAACACAAAAAATCAGTTTAAGCATGAAAGTTTTAGAGCCGGTACCGGTAGAAGAACAAACTGTTGATACTGTATCTGAAGAGCCGGCTGAAGACGAAACAGTCGATAATGTAGAAGAAACAGCAGAGGCTCCTGTAGAGGAATAACATATTACAGTAAGCAAGTTTGATTTTTTCAGACTTGCTTTTGCTGTTATTTTGAGGTTGAAATGAGAGTTATTGCGGGAAAGGCAAGACATTTACATTTAAAAACTGTTAAGGGAATGGAAACACGTCCTACAACAGATCGAATAAAGGAAACTTTATTTAATATTTTGCAATATGATATTCCGGGGTGTATATTTTTAGATTTATTTTCCGGAAGTGGGGCTATAGGTATAGAAGCATTAAGCAGAGGCGCAGATAAATGCTATTTTGTAGAGAACAGCAAGTCAGCTCAGGAATGTATTAAATACAATCTGGAATTTACCAGACTTAAAGATGCAGCAGTCATTATAAAAACGGATGTCTTAACTGCTATTAAGCAGATTTCCTGTCAAAACATTATTTTTGATTTTATTTTTATGGATCCTCCATACAACAAAGAAATAGAAAAAGATGTCTTAAAGGAACTTGCTGTATCAGGTCTTATAGACGAATATACAACTATAATAGTTGAAGCTTCATTAAACACTAACTTTGACTATTTACAGGATATGGGCTATAAATTATTGAGAAAAAAGGACTATAAAACAAACTCACATGTTTTTATTTCAAAAATATAGAGGTTATTATGATTAGAGCAATTTATCCGGGAAGTTTTGATCCTATTACTTTAGGACATTTAGATATAATTAAGCGTTCTGCGGAATCTTTTGATGAATTGATTATAGGAGTTTTGAACAACGGCGAAAAATGTCCATTGTTTTCTGCAGATGAACGTGTTAATATGATAAAAGAATGTGTTGCTTCATATGATAACATCAAAGTCCAATCTTTTGATGGTCTTTTGGTTGATTTTGCAGATGAGAGCAATGCTAAGATTATTATAAGAGGTTTGCGGGCAGTTACAGATTTTGAATATGAATTACAGATGGCCCAGACTAACCACATTATGAATCCTAATATCGAAACAATATTTTTTACAACTAAGCTTGAATATGCATATTTGAGCTCTAGTACTGTAAGAGAAGTGGCTAAGAATAAAGGCAACATTAATAAGTTTGTGCCACAATGTATTGTCGATAAAGTTTATAATAAATATAAATAATATTTAACAAGGAGATAATTATTATGCAGAGCAAGATTGAACAGATTATAACAGAAATCGAGGAGTATGTAGACAGCTGTAGATTTCAGCCTTTATCTACAACTAAGATTATTGTAAATAAAGATGAAATTGATGAATTGCTTTCAGAGTTGAGACTTAAAACTCCGGATGAGATAAAGAAATATCAAAAAATCATAGCTAATAAAGAAGCAATTCTTAATGATGCAAAAGAACGTTCAGAAGCTATGATTGCCGAGGCAACAGCTCATATTACAGAACTTGTCAGCGAGCATGAGATTATGCAACAGGCATATAAGCAGGCTAATCAGGTTATTGCAGAAGCTGAAGCACAGGCAAAAGAAATCCTTAATAATGCAACTTCTGATGCAAATAATATTAGAGAAGGTGCAATGAAATATACAGATGATATTTTATCCAATGTTCAAAATGTTATAACTAATGGTTTGTCTAACATTGAAGCAAATCACAATGAACTGGTTAATATGCTTAACAGTTCACTGGATGTTGTTGTCAAAAACCGTAGTGAATTAAGTGGTGCAGATGATGATACAAAATCAAATGATACTTATGAAGATTATACAGTTGACTTAGATGATTAATAATTAAACACAGGTATATGTAATAAAATTGCCATAGCAAAGATGATTTATTTTTGTTGTGGCAATTTTATTATTTAGCAGAAATGATTAGATATATAAAGGAAAACAAGAGTGAAATAATGCCATTTATAATTTTCCATTTTATATAATTTGAATTGGAAATACTTGTATTCTCCGTTACAGAGAATGTTTGAAGAATAGTTGAAATGCCACCAAATGATATGTAAAAAAAGGCAAGAGGCAGTAACAATTCACGCTTTATGTTGCTTATCAATACCAAACCGGAAGTTATTTCAAATAGTGGAGAAATAATATCTAAAGAGCAATGTTTTATAAATACAGATAAAATAGAAGCAAAAATTATATATATTCCAAATAGCATAATTGATTGTATTGATGAAAGCAAGGCATGGGTAATTGTAGTTGTTGAATTATTTACTTTAGATATATTTAAAATATTGGTAAAATTATATGATTTATTATCTAAAAATCTTTTAATAATTGAACACATATACGAGGAAAGATATAGTATAATAATAATCAGTATGGGATGTTCTCCGGGCAATATCCGGACACATATAAAAGATAATATGAATGCAGGGCTGGGATTGTTGCAAAATGACATTAAGTAATCCGCCTCATCTATATTAATTAGTCCTTTTTTATATAAATCAGAAGTAATTTTGGCCCCCATTGGGAAACCACACAAGTAGCCTGTAAGAATAGCAAGAGAAGCATTTTTACTACATTTAAATAATTTTTTAGTAAAGGGATATATTATTTCAGACAGAGCATTTATTGCACCGGTTGCAAACATTGTATTTAATAATACAATGTATGGGAATAATGTTGGTACTATTGTAAAGAGCCACAGTTTTAGTCCACAGACAGCACCTGATACAGTTATGCCGGGAAATGCCAGCATTAGCACAAATAATACTATTAAAATTATCCACAATAATTTTTGATTATTAAGATTAGTTTTAATTTTTAGCAATGTAACTACCTATAGTTTTTATTATATAATATTATTTGAAAGGGGAACATTATGAGCAGAATTTTAGAAAATATAACACCTGACAAGCCATTCTATTTCTTTGAAGAATTATCAAAAATTCCAAGAGCTTCTAAAAACACAAAAGCAGTAAGTGATTATTGTGTCAGATTTGCCAAGGATAGAAATTTGGAAGTTATACAAGATGCGTATGGTAATGTAATAATAAAAAAAGATGCAACTTACGGAAGAGAAAAAGATACTCCTGTTATTATACAGGGACATCTTGATATGGTTGCTGAAAAGGAACAATACAGCAGTCATGATTTTGATAACGATCCATTGGAACTTTTAACAGATGGCGAATATATATACGCAAAAGACACCACACTTGGCGGTGATGACGGCATTGCAATTGCTATGGCATTGGCAATACTTGATGATGAGTCTGTAAGCCATCCTGCGCTGGAAGCTGTTTTTACTGTTGATGAAGAAATTGGAATGCTGGGAGCTAAAGCTATTGATTTTAAGCAGACAAAAGGAAATTATCTGCTCAACATAGATTCAGAGGTTGAGGGAATACTGACTGTAGGATGCGCAGGTGGTGCCCGTATACTGTGTAGATTCGGTATTGAAAGAGAACAGGTAGCAGGACTTTTGGTTACCGTAACATTATCAGGACTAAAAGGCGGGCATTCAGGTATAGAAATTGATAAAGAGCGTGGAAATGCCATAAAGCTTATGGGGAGGCTGTTACATTTACTGTCTAAGAAAATGTCAGTTAGAATAGTTAATTTGTATGCGTCCGGAAAAGATAATGCTATTTCACATACATGTTCATGTGACATATTTATTAGAAGCGATAACGAACTGACAATTTTAGCAGGACTTATAAATCAATATAGTGCAACATTAAAAAATGAATATAAAGATTTTGATCCTAATGTAAATATTTCATTTGTAACCCATAATGTTGATAAAATTTCTGCATTTGATGCAATAAGTACAGAAAGAATCGTATTCTTTTTGAATGCGATGCCCAATGGAGTACAGAATATGAGTGCAATAAAAGGAATAGTTGAGACATCCTTAAATGCAGGTATTGCAGCTACCACTAAAGATAATGTTGAGATTACATTTTCAGTAAGGAGCTCGGTTAAATCAAGAAAAGATGCAATAATTGAAAATGTAAGATATATAACAGAGTTTTTGGGTGGCAGTATTGAAGTAACAGGAGATTATCCTTCATGGGAGTATAATGATAATTCGAAACTATGCTCAATAATGTCACAGACCTATTACGATATGTATGGCAGATATCCAACTGTAGAAACAGTACATGCAGGGCTGGAATGCGGATATTTTATGGAAAAACGTCCCGAGATAGAAGCAGTATCTTTTGGGCCTGATATTTTTGGCATTCATACAACGAAAGAAAAACTTTCCATAAAGTCCGTTATAAGAACTTATAATTATCTAGTTGAAATTCTTAAGAAAATCTAATATCATAGATTAGTATTGTTTTCTTATACAAATGACAATTTGAAAGGAACAGATAATGAGGTTTACGAGTATTGCGAGTGGAAGCAGCGGTAATTGTATATATGTCGGAAGTAATAATACACATATACTTATAGACGCAGGTATAAGTAAAAAGCGGATAGAAGAGGGACTAAAGATAAATGATTTATCCGGAAAAGACATATCGGCT
>JBJEMK010000121.1:0-34527 GCA_051879635.1 Eubacterium sp. | reverse complement strand
TTAGATAATTTCACTAGAACTAAAAGAGTTTTAAAATATGCAGATAATGATAAACTTCTTATGCTTGACGCAGATGGGTCACATGATCCAAAATATATTCCGCAGATGTATGAGGCTTTTGTGTCAGGCGCAGATTTGGTTATTGGGTCAAGATATATAAAGGGTAGCTCTACGGTTGATGCTAAATCTTCGCAGATTATGTCAAATATACTTAATGCGACTTTTAAGCTGGCATTAGGAATTAATGCCAATGATTTTTCAGCAGGATACAGAATGTATCATACAAAAGATGTAAAGCAGCTGGAACTTTATTGTAATAACTTTGATACAATGGAAGAAATAGCATTGAAATTAAAACTGAATAAACCGGATAGAAAACTTATTGTAAAGGAAGTGCCAATTCATTTTGTTAAAAGGGAATATGGCGAATCAAAGCGTTCATTAGGCAGGTTTATTGCAAGTTTCATAAAAACATTATACAAATTAGTGGCATTAAGAATAGTAGCATACAAAAACTATGATCCAAAAAAGGATGAGAAAATTGCAGATATATTAGCTACAATATTTATGATAATAACAGCTGTAATTGGTGTAGTCATAATCGGTGCAATAATTAAGCTGTTAATTTAGAAGATGTTTTAGACAGTGATGTTGATAAATATAGGTGGAGGTTATTATGATAATAACAAAAACTCCTTTTAGAGTTTCATTTTTTGGCGGGGGAACGGATTTTCCTGAATATTATAACGAGAATGGCGGGCAGGTATTGTCTACTTCAATTGATAAGTATTGCTATGTAACGGTACGTCATCTACAACCATTTTTTAATTATAAAAATGAATTAGTATATTCAGTAACTGAACGTGTAAAAGAAGTTGATGAAATTCAGCACCCTGCTATACGCGAAGCAATGAAATGGCTTGATATGCATGAGCTGAGAGTGGTATATGATGCAGACCTTCCGGCACGTTCAGGGTTAGGAACCAGCAGTTCATTTGCAGTAGGCATGTTAAATGCATTTTATTCTTTAAAGGGAAAATATGTAGACAAAAAAAAGCTGGCAGAGGATGCTATTTATCTGGAACGTGTATTATGCAATGAAAGCGGGGGAGTACAGGATCAGATTGCGGCTGCTTTTGGTGGATTAAATAAGATTATATTTGATGCTAATGGATTTAAAGTCACTCCAATTATTATATCTAAGGAAAGAAAGCATCAGTTAAATAGCAATCTTATGATGTTCTTTACAGGTTATTCCAGAATGTCATCCGAAGTGCAGATGGTACATAGGCAGGTTATAGGTAATAAAACTAAAGAACTTAGAGAAATATGCAGTCTTGTTGATGAAGCTGAGAAAATACTTATAAGCAGTACCAGCCTGAATGAATTTGGGAAATTATTGGACTACACGTGGCAGATTAAGAGGGGAATTTCCAATAAAGTTTCAAATGCAGCCATTGATGATTTGTATATGAAGGCAAAAAAAGCAGGGGCACTGGGTGGGAAATTGTTAGGAGCAGGAAATGGCGGATTTATGCTATTTTATGTTGATGATGAAAAGAAACCTATAGTACGGGAAACACTCAGGGATTTTATGGAGGTTCCTTTTGAATTTGATAACGATGGAACCAGAGTATTATATTATGCACCTGAAGAATTTGTTCCTAAAAAGTAAAGCTGTTAATGCATTTAATATAAACAGAGGATAATTATGAAAGAAAGTACAACAAAAATAATAGAAAATTTGTGTGAAAAATATAATGAATTAAATATATGTAAAGAGTCTGTCATGGAAGCTGTTTACGAATTATCCTGTATGTACAATAATGGTGGGACACTGCTGATATGTGGAAATGGCGGAAGTGCAGCAGATTCTATGCACATTGTAGGTGAGTTGATGAAAGGTTTCATATTAGATAGGGAACTTTCAGCAGATGAAAAGGGATGTTTTCAAAATGCAGAGGACAAGGATTATATTGTACATAACCTTCAAAAAGCGCTGCCTGCAATATCACTTGTAAGCGAAACAGCATTATTTACTGCTTATGCAAACGACATGCAACCGGATATGATTTTTGCACAGCAGGTTTACGGATATGGTAAGCCAGAGGATATTTTATTTGCAATAAGTACCTCGGGGAGTTCCAGAAATGTTGTACTTGCAGCACAAACTGCAAAAGCAAAGGGAATGAAAGTAATATCTCTCACAGGTAATGGTGGGGGATCATTATTGGGTGTTTCAGATATTATAATAATGGTTCCGCAGGTTGAAGCATATAAGGTGCAGGAACTGCATATTCCGGTATATCATGCTATCTGCAGGGCACTTGAAAATGAATTTTTTGGAGAATAATATATGAAAACAGTTATTATGGCAGGAGGCAGGGGTACCCGTATAGCCAGTGTAAATTCAGAGGTTCCAAAGCCTATGATACCTGTGTCAGGAAAACCTATATTAGAGCATCAGATAAATTGTATTAAAGGTCAGGGATTTACAGAGTTCATTATTATAGTTGGCCATATGGGAGGGGTAATCAAGGATTACTTTGGAGATGGCAGTAAATTTGGTGTAAATATAGAATATATAACTGAAGACACGCCTCTTGGTACGGCAGGGGCGCTTTATTATTTAAAAAATATTATATTAGAGGATTTCCTGCTTATAAATGGAGATATTATTTTTGATGTTGACGTACACAGATTCTATGATTTTCACAAAGAAAACAACGGTGTGGCAACTATATTAACTCATCCTAATAATCATCCTTATGACAGCTCTCTGATAATACGGGATGACAATGGAAAAGTTATAAATTGGATAAATAAAGAAGAAGAACGTCATTGGTATAAAAATTGCGTTAATGCAGGATTGCACATGTTATCTCCATCGGTATTTAATTTGTTTGACAAGGCAGAAAGATTGGATCTCGACAGGGATATTTTAAAACCAATGATTGAAAAGGGAGAGTTGTATGCATATAATTCTCCGGAATATATAAAAGATATGGGAACGCCGGACAGGCTTAAAGAGGTTGAGGCTGATATAGAAAAAGGTCTTGTAGAGCAAAAGAGCCTTAGAAACAAACAAAAGGCAATCTTTCTGGACCGCGATGGCACTATTAATAAATATGTTGGATTTTTGAGAAATATAGACCGGTTTGAACTGCTTGATGGTGTGGCAGAAGCTATTAAAGCTATAAATAAAAGCGGATATATGGCAATTGTAGTTACTAATCAGCCTGTTATTGCAAGAGGCGATGTTACATGGGAAGAACTGAAAGAAATCCATAATAAAATGGAAACGCTGCTGGGAGAAGAAGGTGCTTATATAGATGATATATTTGTGTGTCCTCATCATCCTGATTCAGGGTTTGAGGGCGAACGGCCCGAGTATAAGATAAAGTGTGATTGCAGAAAACCAAAGCCGGGAATGCTGCTACAGGCAGCCCAAAAATATAATATAGATTTAAGCCGGAGTTTTATGATAGGTGATTCGCAGTCAGATATAGAAGCAGGTAATCAGGCAGGATGCACCGGTATACAGTTGTATCCTTTTGTATTTGGCCTAAAAAATGCAATTGATAAAATATTAAAATAGTATCGCCTAAAAATTATATGGATAGAATAATAGATATTTATGAAAAAGAATGATATTTTGGAAATTAAAATTGAAGATATGGGAAATACAGGTGAGGGTATCGGAAAGTTAGACGGATACACTCTGTTTGTTAAAGATGCAATTATTGGTGATGTTGTAAAGGTGAAAGTAATGAAAACAGGCAAATCATATGGATTTGCAAAATTGTTGGAAATAATTTCACCATCTGAAAAGAGAGTAACTCCTATGTGCAGTATTTCCAGGGCATGCGGTGGTTGTCAGCTACAGGCAATGAGTTATGAGGAACAGCTGAAATACAAAGAAAATAAGGTTAGGAATAATTTGGAACGCATAGGAAAGCTTTCGAATTTTAAGATGAATCCAATAGTAGGAATGGAACATCCGCAGCATTACAGAAATAAGGCACAGTTTCCTGTAGGAACAGATAAATATGGAAATATTATTGTTGGATTTTATGCGGGCCGTACACATTCTATTATTGAATCAGAATCCTGTATGCTTGGCTGGGAGATTAATGAGGAAATAATTAAATGCGTAAAAAGCTTTATGAAAAGAAATAAAATTGCACCATATGATGAAAAAACGGGCAATGGTCTTATAAGACACATTCTTATACGCGTTGCAGCAGCAACAAATGAAGTAATGGTTTGTTTAATCATTAACGGAATGAAAATTCCAAATTCTCAGGAATTAGTAAGAGAGCTTAAGAAGATTTCCGGTGTATCAAGCATTTCATTAAATGTAAATATGGCAAGAAATAATGTTATTCTTGGAAAAGAAATAATAAATCTGTATGGCAAAGGTTATATAACTGACTATATAGGGGATGTACAGTTTAGGATTTCACCTTTATCTTTTTATCAGGTAAACCCTGTGCAGACAAAAAAACTTTATGAAACAGCATTGAAATACGCTAATTTGACAGGAAGTGAAACGGTGTGGGACCTGTATTGTGGAATAGGAACCATTTCATTATTTCTTGCAAGGAATGCAGGAAAAGTCTATGGGGTTGAGATAGTTCCTGAAGCTATAAATGATGCAAAAATAAATGCTCAAATTAACAATATAAATAATGTTGAGTTTTTTGTCGGCAAGGCAGAAGAGGTTGTTCTTGATTTTTATGATGATAAGAAAAGCCCTGATGTTATTGTAGTAGACCCACCAAGAAAGGGATGTGATAAAACTCTTTTGGAGACAATTATTAAGGTTTTACCTAAGAGATTAGTTTATGTAAGCTGTGATTCGGCAACCCTAGCGAGGGATTTACATTATCTTTGTAACAATGGGTATGAACTGATAGAAGTTCAGCCAGTGGACATGTTTGGACACACGGTACACGTGGAGACTGTAGTTCTCTTGTCCCAACGGAAAGCGGATGATTATGTTGAGGTTGAACTTGAGTTGGACGAGCTTGATGTGACTTCGGCTGAGAGGCGCTAAAGGTCCGGTGGACCTTTGTTCAGCGCGGACCGGAGTGGGGCGAAGACAGGCGATTAGGGATGCGCTTAAGTATTTTGGGATGGTGTAGTGAGGTGAACAATTATTATGGGATTTCGTACGCTTGAGATTAGCCATGCTGCAGAAATACATATAAAAGAAGGGCATTGAATCAGATTATGGTTCATGGTGCTAATATACGCCTTTCTACAATGAATATATCAATTTTGAGTCAGAATAAGGTGGCTTTGATGACGCTTGATGACAAATATTTACCAACAGTTATTGTGCTACCTTTTGAAGGACATGCGAGGCAGTCTATTGTAGATTTAGTGGTACATAATAATATTGGCTCAAATATACAGTTGACAAAAGCACAGAGAAGAGAATTGGCATATGTACTACATAATGCATGTATAGTTGATGGAGCAAAGATAAATGTAATGTGAGATTGCTTGTTATACTTAGTCCAACTGAAAAATGGGGAACAAAAACAGAGTATACAAGGCTTAGAAAATCATAAGGCACTTTTAGAAGCCATGTTATCCAGAGACTGACGTCTTCTTCCACCAGTTGCATTTCTGATAGTTTTTTCGGTCAAATGTCCAGAAAATCACGTTCTGAAAAATTTGCACCTTTTCAAGTCCCTCCGATGGCTTGCCCACCAAATCGCATATCTCTTTCGGCGTATCCGAAGACAAAATAAAAATCAGATTATCGTACTTTTCCTTGTCTCCTGAATTCCACCACTTGGGTGAATTGGAAAGTATTGCTTTTAATTCATCCATCGCAATTACGTATACAGGAATCTCAAGACCAAACTGATTGGCTATTACATTTTCTATTACGCATCTTACATCAACGGCATCAGTCTCCAAAGCAACATTGCCACTGTTCAGATAGGTGGACACCGCAAAAAAACCTGCTGCCTCCAATGCACTCTTAAGTTCCGGCATACTTATTTTGTTTTTTCCACTAATATTAATTCCTCGCAAGAAGGCAACATACTGTTTCATTCAACACTCCTATCCAAGTAAATGTCCCGTCCACTCTGCTTCCTTAAACCCAACAAGCACTGTATCACCATTTACCAACAATGGACGTTTCACCAGCATGCCATTCGTAGAAAGCATTTTTAACTGCTCATCTTCACTCATCGAAGGGAGCTTATCCTTAAGCTGCATTTCTTTATAAAGAAGTCCGCTGGTATTAAAAAACTTCTTAAGTGGAAGTCCGCTCTTAAGATACCATTCCTTCAATTCGTCATAGGATGGATTATCCTCCACAATATGACGCTCCGTATAATGTACATGGTGTTCCTCTAACCACTTTTTAGCCTTCTGGCAGGTTGAACATTTTGGGTAACATAAAAATAACATTGATATTCCTCCTGATTCTTAATCTACGCGATATAAATTCCACATCCGTTAACATATACTTTGTCAAAGAACTGCAGAAACTGGTACATATTTTCACAGTATATGTTTTCTTGCTTAATATTATACAATTTTGTCTCTACTACTTCAATGAAAGTTTCAATATATGTTCCATCATTTACGTATAATCCAACGACCTTGCTTAATTCAACATTATATGCTTGTAACGCAGATATGTCACTAATCACTTAATACACTTTGTTTCTTAAAAATCTCCGCTAAATAACCCTTTTAATCCGTTATTAACTGATAATTTTGTATTTCCTAATACACCTGTTATTGTTTGTACATTCTTCTTTCCAATTTAAGTGTGCTCATTAGAGCTTCCTGCAAAATTCTTGATACATTAACACCTGCTTGCTCTGCTTCATAATTTAACCAACTAGGTAAAGCAACATTCCTTCTAACAGTTTTCGTATCAATTTTTCTTCTTTTGGGTATTGAATAGGTAATGAGCAAACAATTAAAGAATAGTAATAAATAGACAGATGCTATATAATTCTACATTAATTGCACTTATTCTCCATTATTCCCATAATATAAACAAAAAGGAGAAATATATTATGGGAAATGATTTTGACCAATCCTTCCAAGACAATCGTCGCAGACATGATGGCCCATCATGCAATTGTGGATGGGATCGACGCAATGATCGGCGCGATGACCGGCGTGATGACAGAAAAGATAGACATAATAATAGATGCGACGATAGGCATGACCATCGAATAGACAGACACGATGGCCGCTGTCCTTGGAGATAATATTTATAATAAAAAAAGACCACTTACAAATAGAGTAAGTGGTCTTTATATAATTCAGTTATATAGTGTGCATTTCACTATGCAAAAGGCTTTAGATTAAAGTGCATAAGATATGGGTATGCAACAGAATATAAAGATTCATACTGAACTTTGAAAAGCTTTATGTTATAATAAATGACGAAAAAATTCCGATATATTCAGATGGAGATAAATTTTTATGAATCATAACTTTAGAAAATTGTTGTCTTACTACAAACCATATATGGGAATGTTTTGGGCAGATATGTTCTTTGCGGCAGTATCTGCCGGGGTCGCCCTGTGCATACCATTAGTCGTGAGATATATTACATCAACTGTTATATATATGAAAAGCAGCGATATATTAATACAGGCCAAATATATTGCAATTATATTAGCCATCCTTATTTTAGTTGACTGCTATGCCAGATTTTTTATTGGCAATTATGGTCATGTTATGGGCGCTAAAATTGAATATAATATGCGTCAGGAAATATTTAACCATTATCAGAAGTTATCATTTTCATTTTATGATAACCAAAAGGTTGGCCAGCTTATGAGCAGGGTGACATCAGATCTTTTTGATATTACAGAACTGCTTCATCATGGACCTGAAAATATAATTCTTTCCCTGGTTAAAATATTTGGTGCAATGATTATTCTTATAAACATTAATTATAAGCTGGCATGTGCAGCATTTATAATTCTTCCGTTTATGTTTATGTTTGCATTTATTTTAAACAGAAAAATGCGCAGGGCATTTAAGATAAACCGAGAGAAGATAGCAGACATTAATGCCAGAATCGAGGATAATCTTTCAGGAATAAGAGTAGTAAAGTCTTTTGCAAATGAAGACATTGAAAATATGAAGTTTAAAGATGGAAATGATGGCTTTCTTGAATCAAAGAAAAATAACTATAAATACATGGGAAGTTTTCAGGCAGGAATAGGTTCATTTACAACACTTATACAGATAAGTGTAATAATGACCGGAATAATTTTAATTTCAAAAAGCCAGTTAGATCTTACAGATTTAATAACATTTTTATTGTATATAAATGTATTTACAGAACCGGTTAAAACATTAGTTGATTTTACCGAGCAGTTTCAAAATGGTTACAGCGGGTTTGAGAGATTTCAGGAAATTATGAATATAGAACCCGAAATAAAGGATTCAAAAGATGCTGTTTCAATTGATGATGTAAAAGGAAATATAGTATTTGAAAATGTGTCATTTAGTTATGAAGATAATTCAGAAAAGGTATTAAACCATATTAATCTCAATGTTCCGGCAGGAGAATATATTGCACTCGTGGGTTCATCAGGGGTGGGCAAAAGTACACTCTGTTCACTCATACCGAGATTTTATGATGTATCAGGTGGCAGAATTCTCATTGATGGTATGGACATAAGAACTATAACTTTAAAAAGTCTGCGTAATCATATAGGAATAGTGCAACAGGACGTGTATCTATTTGCAGGAAGCGTATATGATAATATTGCTTATGGAAGACCTGATGTAACAAAGGAAGAAGTTATCCTGGCTGCCAAAAATGCTAATGCACACGAATTTATAATGTCATTACCATATGGGTATGATACAGACATAGGTCAGCGTGGAATCAAACTGTCAGGTGGTCAGAAACAGAGACTTTCCATAGCAAGAGTATTTTTAAAAAATCCACCTATACTTATATTTGATGAGGCAACGTCTTCGCTTGATAACGAAAGTGAAAGGGTAGTGCAGGAATCTTTAGAAAAACTGGCTAAAGACAGAACTACATTTGTCATTGCACACAGGCTCTCCACTATAAGAAATGCCGAAAAGATTCTTGTACTTACCGAAAATGGTATAGAAGAGCAGGGAACACATGATGAACTTATTGGCAAAGGTGGTATTTATGAAAAACTTTATAATACATCTTTTAAAAATTAGTTAACTGACTAATTTAAAATCTGACTTTTTGTAGAAAAGGTATGTTGTAAAAACAACGAAAAAGAAAAATAATGAAAAAATATTTATCTGTAATAAAGGCATCTAAATTATTTGAGGGAATAGCTGAGAAGGATATAGAATCTTTATTAGTCTGTTTGTCAGGAAAAACAAGAAGTTATGATAAAGATGAATATGTGCTTCATTTTGGAGATTATATAAGGAATGTCGGAATGGTACTAACCGGCGGAGTCAATATAATAAAGGAAGATTATTGGGGAAACCGCAATATAGTAACAGCTATTATGCCGGGAGAGTTATTTGCAGAAAGTTATGCCTGTACTAATAGTGAGGTGCTTAAAGTAAGCGTGCAGGCAACACAGAATTCAGAGATTTTATTTTTAGATATAAACTGTATACTTGGGATGTGTTCTGATACTTGTAATTTTCATATGCAGTTGATAAAGAACTTTGTACTGCTGCTTGCATCAAAAAATTTGATTATGAGCGAAAAAATAACGTATATAACTCAAAGAAGTATACGTGAAAAACTAATTTCCTATTTATCTGCGGAATCTGTAAAGCAAGATAGTTCAAATTTTGAAATTGTTTTTAATCGTCAGGAGCTGGCGGATTATCTTTCTGTAGATAGAAGTGCTATGTCTAATGAACTTTCTAAAATGCAAAAAGAAGGAATATTAAAATATAAAAAAAATAAATTTTCATTATTAAAAAATTCCCCAAAAAGTTCTTCTTAGGACATTTAAATATAAAATTTTAGTGGTATAAATAAAACGAAGGAGGAAATTATGAATATTCTTGATTATTTAAAATGGCGTGGGGACTTGAGTTTTAAAAATAACAGATTTAATGAAATTGACAATCTTGTGCTATCAAGTCTGGCTTATCTTCCTATAGAATGTGTAATGACTCCGAAAGAAACTATTACAATACAGCAATCATACCAAAGGTCATTAGATAGTGATATACCAGAATCAAAGTTTCTAAAGAAAAATGATCATATACTATGGGAAAAAGCTGCAGAATCTAATAGATTTAAGAATATAAAAATCAGCAGATGTATATGCAGATATGATGTAGAAGCAGAAACCCAGTTTGCAGCAATGACATTTGAACTTCCTGGGAATGTTGTATATGTTGCCTATCGTGGAACGGACGATTCTCTTATTGGATGGAAAGAAGATTTTAATATGAGTTACATGCAAAGTGTTCCTGCACAGATTGAAGCAAAGAAATATCTGGAAGGAGTTAGAAGGAATTTTTTTACCAAAATATATGTGGGTGGACATTCAAAGGGTGGTAATCTGGCTGTTTATGCATCAATTTATTGTAAAAACACATTAAAAAACAGAATTATTGCAATATACAATAATGATGGTCCCGGAATGCTGCAAGAGTTTGTTGATAAGAACCGATATAATAAAGTTCAAAATAAGATATTTACATTTCTTCCGGAAACATCGATTGTCGGCAGGCTGTTAGATTGTAATGATAATTATACAGTTGTTAAAAGTGATAAAATTTTTATTATGCAGCACGATCCGTTTTCATGGCAGATAGAAGCAGACAAATTTGAATATGCACAAGATTTGGACAAGGATAGTAAATTAATTAATTCAACCATGACACGGTGGCTTAAGAATATTACATATAGTGAAAGAGAAATATTTGTAAATGTAATTTACAATATACTATTTGCAGCTGATATTAGCAATTTTAAAGATATTGATATATTAAAAATATGCCATAATAGTAAAGAAATTTATGCCGCATATAAAAATATGGAGCCGGAAAACCGCAAAATATTTGAGCATGTTGTAAATGATTTGTTACGTACTATTAGGCATAGTGTCTAAGTGCATTTATTTTATTCTTTTAAAATATGCAAAGTCATCATTACAATCAATAATTACATATTTTTCCGGGTGGTCGCAAAGATAAAAGTATATTGAACGCTTTGGCGATATCAAAAAAGCATCAAAGTTATATTTTTCAATGAGTTCTTCTACGAAATTTTCTTTAGAACATCCACTATCAGAGTTATAGTTAAGGCGTGATAAACTAATATAATCATCCAATATTTTTCCGGAATAAATATCTGCTCGCCCATCTACAAATACCTGTATATCATTATATATCAGACTGCCTCCAAAATCATAGTCGTTATATAGACGTTGAGGATTGTCTTCTTTAACTAAATTTATGAATCTTTCATCTACATATGTGCTTATTAAATTGCCTGCATTTACTGTTTTCCGTAAATTTATAATACCCAAAGAAGTTATGAAAACAAAAATTAAAGTTACCCAACAGAGTACAATTTTGGTAAATTTCTTATTTGTAGGTAATAATAAAAGTTTTGAGTTGTTTGTAGTAAATGGAATAGAGTATTTAAATATGTAAAACATTGATGACAGCATTAAAAGAATAATAAACCGCTGACTTCTTAAGAACATAAATGTAAAAAATCCAAATAGTAAGAAATCAGTTAGTTCTAATTTTTTATTACTGCAAATTATATTTATGATAATCAAAATAAGAGGCAAAAAGCATGAAATAAGAACTCCTAGTTGTTTTGGGTCAGGAGACTGCCATTCAGTTAAAAAATCAAGCATTGTGCTGTCAGCCATATTGGTATAAGGATAAATCAATATCTTTATACCATGAGGATTAATACATATGAAAAGCGCAGATATAACAGCAACTCCCAGCATGGTAATTATTTTTTTAAAAGGCATTCTATGGGAAGCCAATTTGCCAAAATCAAAAGAGAATAAACCTGAAACAATAAATATAATTGTTAAAATATATACAAGATTAGAAGAACCTCCATGAATATTTGCCCATATAATGGCAATTAATGGAAGCAAAAAAATTAATTTAGTTTCATTTGCTTTATATTTAAAAAGAATGGCTAAAGTTGCTACTAATAAAAAGAAACTAAATATGTGTGGCCGACCATAAAAAAACATATAAATCATTAATGTAAGCAGCAACATAAAAAATAATGAAAACACTACGTTTGTCATAAAATGCTTTTTGTTTATAAATACACAGATAAGTATCATTGCTATGCCAAGAAGAAGGCACATAAAAAACACTCCAAATTCACCCAAGAGGTGGTAAATTCCATATAAAATCACCTCAGAGAGCCATTCTTGGGAAACCCATTCAAAATTATGAACTGAAGCATACCATGAAAAAACATCAGTAGTAGGAACGGCTTTGTGAAATACAATCCATTCGCCGGATTTAATATGCCACCAGAAATCATTTCCACTAATCCCATTTGAATAAAGGTATATAAGTAAACTGATACATAAAAAAGAGATTAGTGATATAATAACAAAATTGCTGCTTTTTAATTTATTTTTGAGTATGTATAATTTTCCTGTTGACATAAAATTTCCTTTCGTTATTAAGGCAAATTTGTATTAATATTATTCTACAACTTTGAAGTATGCTGCTTTTTTAGTGTATTTAACAAGTTCATATTGTTCCGGATGACTGCACAAATATGTAAACAAAGGACGGGAAGGGGTAATTAAAAATGCATCAAAGTCATATTTATCCATTATCTCATCTACATATGTTGTACGACCATAATCTGATTTCATATAATAAAGCATTGAAATACTATAATAATCACTTAAAACCTCACCGGAATAAACATCAGCACGGCTATCTACAAATACCGGGATGTCATTGTAAATCAATGTTTCGCCAAAGTTGTAATCACTATAAAGGTGCTCTGGCTGTTCAGATTTTACCAATTCAATAAAGTCATCGTTTAAAACTGTTTTAATTAACCCTTTTTCAGAATGATAAGTTACAGTACAGTTATAAAGACTAAAGCAGGCAAAAATAAAACAAATTCCAAAAAGCATAGATGCGACCATTTTTTCCGGTCTCGTACCTTTATATTCAGGAAGACTCTTAGCAGGAATCAGATATTTAAACGCATAAAAGGCGGAAGCAAGTACAAAGAATACAATAAAACGTGTGCTTCTGAAGAACATATATGTAAAAAATCCATAAATAAGAAAATCAAAGCAGTCAATCTTTTTTTCAGTAGCAATCAAATTAATTGATACACCTATTACAGGAACAAAAAAGAATATAAGCTGTCCTAACTCCTTGGCATCGGGAGCATGCCATTCAATAATCATATTTAACATTAAACTGTCACTCATGTTTTCAAATGGATATGTAAGCATACTTATTCCATGGGGGTTAATGCAAATAAAGGCAATACTCAAAACAGTAACGATGGATGTTGTGATGAGTTGTTTGCGTGAAAATTTTTGTGACTGTATTTTTCCAAAATTAAATTTAAATGCACCGGAAAAAATAAAGATAATACATAAAATATATGTGAGGTTGGAAGAACCACCATGCAGATTTGCCCATAAGCATCCTATTATAGGAATCAGCCATATAATTTTGCTGTTTTCATTTGCTTTAAAATGGTATAGTACACATAATTCAGCTACAAGCAGCAAATATGAAAAAATCTGAGGCCTTCCGTAGCAATATGTATAAAGAAGACATACAAGCAGAAGACAATATAAATAAGAAAGCGTCAGATTTTTTTGGATATCTTCTCCGGCTGCCTTTATAAATATTATGAATAATGTAAGTGCTACAATAAGTGAAAAAACAAAAACACCTATTACACCCCCTATTTTCATAATTAAATACAAAATAACTTCGGACATCCATTCATGAGATGTCCAGTCCAGCCCATGGCTGGTGCCGTACCATGAAAAAATATCTGTTGTAGGAACAGAAAGATGCGATGTAATCCATTCACCTGCTTTTATATGCCACCAGAAGTCATTACCATTAATGCCAAGTGAAAAAGCAAAAATAAGTACACTTATGCAGAAAGCGCATAAAATCATAAAGTAAATGGAAGCGGGTTTTTTTGAAGTGTTTGTAGAAAGTTTCATACATAATCTCCTTATTATTCTATTTAATAGTTTTAAAATAAGCTGTAGTTTGATTCTACTTTACAAGCTCAAACGCATTTATGTTTTTGGTTATTATCTGATGTATGCATAAAAGCCCTCTTTGAAAAGTATATACTAATTTTAAAATTTTCAAGTATATATGTCAAGAAAACACGCATATATTTACATTGAAAAAATAGTCATAGTTTTATATAATAGAAAAAAAAGAAAATTAGTGATTTAGATAACAAATAGTAGAAAAGAATAATGGAGAAAGCTTATGGCTGATTTACTGTCAATAGTAGTTCCGTGTTATAACGAGGAAGAGGCACTGCCTTATCTTATTCCGGAACTGGATAAGGTAACAAAAGACATTGATGCAGATATAGAAATTATATTAATAGATGATGGCTCTGCAGATGGAACAAGGGAATTTATTAAGAAAGTTTCTACAGAAGATAAAAGGATAAAATATATTTCGTTTTCCAGAAATTTTGGAAAAGAGGCAGCTATTTTTGCAGGTCTGGAGCATTCTGCCGGAGATTATGTTGTTATAATGGATGCTGATATGCAGGATAAACCGGAACTTTTGCCACAGATGTACAGACTTGTTGCAGAAGAGGGATATGATTCGGTAGCTACCAGAAGAGTTACCAGAAAAGGCGAGCCACCGATACGGTCATTCTTTGCCCGTTGCTTTTATCGAATTATTAATAAAATTTCAAAAACAGAATTTGTAGATGGTGCCAGAGATTATCGTATGATGAATCGTAAATTTGTTAATGCACTTCTTGAAATGAAGGAATATAATAGATTTTCAAAGGGGTTATATGGCTGGGTAGGATTTAATACTAAATGGCTGGAATATGAGAATGTTGAACGTGTTGCAGGCGAAACAAAATGGTCCTTCTGGGGATTATTCAAATATAGTATAGAAGGAATCGTAGCATTTTCTACAGCACCTCTTATACTTGCATCTGTTTTAGGATTTATATTCTGTATTATTGCATTTGCTGCGATTATATTTGTGGTTATTCGCAGGCTTGTATTTGGAGATGCAGTTGCCGGATGGGCTTCGCTGGTGTGTATTATTACTCTTTTAGGAGGACTGCAGTTATTTACAACAGGTATATTAGGTCAGTATATTGCAAAAATGTACCTTGAAACTAAAGATAGACCAATATATATTGTTGATGAAAGCAATATAAAATGACAATTGTGCAAATGTCACAACAAAAATTCCATAATTTAAAAAAATATGACAAACACCCCAAAATTGCAAAAATAGAAAAAATTTTTGTTGACATTAAAAAAAAGCAAATTATAATTGTGTTATACGACGAAGGCGTCATGGGATTTTCCCATGGCGCTTTTTGTTTTATAAAAAAATATATTATTCAGTAGGAGGAAAAAGTTATGATGAGTTTATTAGCAACAGCGGATGTTACTGCAATCCTCGAAGAAACAAATGCAGTAATGTTTGGAATCTGGTTCTTAATCGGTGCAGCACTGGTATTCTTCATGCAGTGTGGTTTTGCAATGGTAGAAACTGGTTTTACACGGGCTAAGAACGCAGGTAACATCATCATGAAAAACCTTATGGATTTTTGTATAGGTACTGTAGTTTTTACATTGCTTGGTTTTTCAGTTATGATGTCGGAAGAGTATATAGGAGGCTTAATTGGTGTTCCTAATCTTTCAATTTTTAGTAACTTTGGGGAGTTTGTTTCAAGTGGAACAGCCTCAAGTTTTGTATTTAACCTTGTGTTCTGTGCAACAACAGCAACAATTGTTTCAGGTGCTATGGCAGAACGTACAAAGTTCTCTGCATACTGTATTTACTCAGGCGTAATTTCACTTATTATTTATCCGATTGAAGCAGGATGGATTTGGAATTCACAGGGCTGGTTGTGTAAATTAGGATTTATTGATTTTGCAGGTTCATGTGCAATACATATGGTTGGTGGTATCGCAGCATTAGTTGGTGCAATTATTCTCGGACCTCGTATTGGAAAATATGTAAAAGATAAAAGTGGAAAAGTTGTAAAAGTAAATGCTATACCGGGGCATTCATTAACACTTGGTGCATTAGGATGTTTCATTCTCTGGTTTGGGTGGTATGGATTTAATGGTGCAGCGGCAACAGATGGCGCACAGCTGGCATCTATATTCCTTACAACAACAATTGCACCAGCAGTTGCAACTTGTACCTGTATGGTATATACATGGATTAAAAATGGCAAGCCGGATGTTTCGATGTGTCTTAATGCATCTTTAGCAGGTCTTGTTGGTATCACAGCCGGATGTAACAATGTTGATGCTCTCGGTGCAGCAATAATAGGAATTGTTGCCGGTATTTTAGTAGTAGTAGTAGTAGAACTGCTTGACCTTAAATTACATGTTGATGACCCTGTTGGTGCTGTAGGCGTACATTGTGCAAATGGTGTATGGGGAACATTGGCAGCAGGTTTACTTGCAACTAACACAGCTCCAGGCGGAGTAGACGGACCAATATATGCATTAGTTCATGGAACAAGTTTTTCAGCAGGTTTAAAGGTATTTGGTGTTCAGGCATTAGGTGTTGTAGTAGTTGCAGTATATACTGTAGTTACAATGACAATTACATTCCAATTAATTAAGAAGTTCCATGGTCTTAGAGCTACAGCAGAAGAAGAAATTACAGGTCTTGATAAGACAGAACATGGTCTTCCATCAGCATATGCAGATTTTGCTCCTGTTGAATTCATGGGTAGCTTTGAACCAGTCAGCGCAGAAGAAAAAGGTGTGGTTGCTCCTTCTAAAGCTGTTAAAGTTGCAGTCGATCCTGAAGCACTTGGAGGAAAGATTTCTAAAGTTGATATTATATGTAAACAGAGCAAACTTGAAGAACTTAAAGAAGCACTCAATGAAATCGGAGTACTTGGAATTACAGTTACTCAGGTTCTGGGATGTGGAGCACAAAAAGGAATGGCTCAGTTCTATCGTGGTGTTGCAGTAGAAATGAATCTTCTTCCAAAAGTAAAAGTAGAAGTAGTAGTAGCATCTGTTCCGGTAGAAGCTGTTATAGCAGCAGCGAAGAAAGCATTATATACAGGCAACTATGGCGATGGAAAGATTTTCGTTCATGGAGTAGAGAATGTTGTTAAGATTAGAACCGGTGAAGAAGGTTTTGAAGCTCTTCAAGGTGAAGCAGACTTAACAGACTAATTAATATTGTTTATAATATTAAAAGAATAAATAAAAGGTTCCGGATAAACCATCCATTTGTTGGATAGGTTCAATCCGGAACCTTTTTGTATCATATTAAACTAATGAGCCATATTCTATAGTTTCTACCGATAATACATTTGATACAAATTCATTATATATTGACTGGGCCTGTGCTGCACTCTCTGCATTCGCAACCGCAATTAATGCATCTGAATAGTAACTTTCAATTATAGTCCAATTTGAAGATGAATAATCTGAGGACTGTAAATTATTATAATATGAATTTATATTAGATGTTGCAGCCGCAATAGCATGGTTAATCATTTCTTGCGTATCCTTAACATATACATTGACAGTTTTTGTAACACTTCGCCATGAAGCAGCATTTTGTGTTGCTGTATAAGTCAGAGAATATGTACCGGTGACAGAAGTATTTACGTTTTCGACACCTGTAATTGTTACATTAGATGTTATATCTAATGGTATACCATCATAAGAAGTAAGTGAAACAATACCTGCATATGGGTCAAGAACATCTCCACATTCTATATTGATGTCTTGGGTTTCCAATAAAACATGAGTATCTATAACATTATATACGACAGTAACCGTGCGGGTTTTCTTATTAGTGCCTGTTACAGTATATATAACATTGAACTTATTTGCTTTTTTAAATGTAATATATCCATTAGAAGCCTTGGTAACAGTTCCCGTGCTAAGATTTTTTACTGAAACAGAAATTTTATCAGTAAGATCTGCACCTGTTGCAGCTGTAGCAGTTACTCCATCTAATAAGTTATACTGTTTATTCAGGTCGACCGTTGCGGAAGCAGCACCACTTATTGTAGGAAGTTTAGTATCAACAACGTTTACAGCTATGGTTTTTTTGACTTTAGTATAGGCTTTTTTGCTCTGCATTGCCACATACTTTATCTTATATGTTCCTAAAACACTGGTGTTAACTTTAGAAGCTCCATAAACAGTTACATTTTTGCTTATGCTTAATGATGTTCCTTTATATGATTTTAAAGATATTACACCTGCATATTTGTCAAAATCAGCACCATATTCAAGGGTAATTGATTTTGTTTTAAGAGTAACTCGTTTATCAATAACTTTGTAGATTACGCTTTTGCGTGTCGTTTTACCATTTTGCGTATCCTTCACTTTATATGTAACTCTATATTTGCCTCCATTTTTAAATGTAAAGAGACCATTCTTGGCAGAGGCAAGTTTATTTGTTGAAAGATTCCTTACATATACTTTAATTTTACTTGTTAGGTTTGTTCCTATAACAGCCCTGGCTTTAACACCATTTAACAAATTGTATTGAATGCCTCTGGTAACAGTACGCTTTTTGGCACCGGATATAATAGGTTTTTTAGTACTTACTACTTTATACTTAATTGTTTTAACTGCTTTGTGGCCTAATATATCTTTAACTTTATATTTTACTTTATATGTACCGAGTTCACTCGTATCAACTTTTCCAATAACTTTGACCCCATCAGTAATTATATTCTGACCTGAGTCTTTGACGGTAACAGCACTGAATGGATTAAATTTGGAACCATATTCAACATTAAGTGATCCGGTTACTGTAATTGTAGGCTTGGTTTTCTTCCATGGGTTATTAGAATCAGGATCAGTAGGTTCCCAGTTAGTAAATGAACCATCATTTATTTTCATAAAAGAAGGTTTGCCTAAAGGGTCATCCTTCTTGGTACCATTAAAAATAACCACTTTTGTTCCAACAGGACAGTTATCATAAACCCATTTTGAATCCTTCATCAGAAGACGGACGCATCCCAATGAAGTTGTTGTTCCCATCTTATTGTATGCAGCAACAGACATAGTTGATTTGTCGCCTTCCTTATAATACCATACAGAATGGAACAGGTAGCCGGAGGTTATTCTGGTAGCATACTGTGCATAGCAATTGCCAACCATAAGTTTCCATCGGTATTTTTCAGGAGTATAAAAAGTTCCAATAGGAGTAGCCTCTCCACATGAACAAATCATTGCCTTGTAAGGAGTTCCGTCATTTTTGTATACGGTAACAGTATTTGTTCCTTTGTTAACTTTGATGTAATAATCGCCTGCTGCTTTAATGGTTTGTGAACCAATCAATGTTATACAAAAAACCATAAAAAACAGGGCTAAAAATCGCGTAAGTTTTTTCATTTTTCCCTCCAAAAAAAGTGTTTTTTTATATTATAATAGGTGTATTAGTGGAATTCAAGTGTAGCAGGTAAAAGTATAATCTCCAAATAACGGAAATAGCCACCAGCAAAAGAAATGAAATTCCTGCAATGAGGTTGCTTGTAATCTGTACTTTGGTCCCACTGTATTTTGCTGTTATGTTTGTAGCGGTTATATTATCTATATGAATATATCCATTTTTATTCGTGTATGTATAAGTGTTTCCATTGTCATCTGTCAATGTGTATCCCGGATAGTAAAACAGTGGTAATGTCACTCCATTGTCATCCGGAACAAATGTAAAGGTATTGCCATTTCTTTCTGTCTCGTATCCTGTGTCCGGTATCGTGTTTTTGCTCATAATGCTATTGTACATCTCGGAAGAAAGATAATCACCATCGCCTCCTACACTGCCGCGCTCGTACAATATAAGATCTAACTGGTCAGAACTCTCAATAACGTGTGGAAGCACGATGCAAATCAAAAATTCGATATATATGATGCAGAGGAAAGCTTTTTTTAGAATACTGGATTTAGCAGTTGCTTTTTCTTGAATCATCCACATGCAAACATAGTAAACAAATGGTATAGACAGAAATGACAAAAACCTTGTTGGAAACTGAATCACATTAAAAAATGGAATATATTTTTCCAGCAAATTCCAGCAGAATAAGTTTGTACTTAATACCAGACTTGCAACAGCACAAAAGCACATTGACATGTCTAATGTTGCTTTTTTCTTTGCTACAAAATATATGCAGGCAATTGCAAGCACTACTGTAGAGACAGCTCCAATATAGATATTTGCAAAGCCCAAGGCGTTGTTTGACAAAGTCCCAAACCTGCTTTCGCCACTACTATAGTGTAGGTCCACCGCATTTTGCATTTCCCAAATTGGCAAGATTACGTCCAACGAACACAGAACTGTAATTACTGCATTTATTGCTGTAAATATAACTATTTTAACATTCTTAAGAATCTTTTTTATGTTAACTAAGTAAAAGAAGCATAACGCAAGACACATCATAGCAATTGAAAGAATATGTGCGTGGGCTATGCCAATCATTCCGAATGCCAGCGCTACTGAGAATTTCTTTTTGGAAAAAATCTTGTAAATACCAAGGCAGATTACCGGAATGAAAACAAATAACAGTGATTCCCCGACTGCCATCCTTAGATGTAAGTCAAAAAGTCTGTAGGGGAACATTATGTATAAGGACGTGCATATAAAACTCACATATGCAGCGTTATTAATTTGACTATTTGCAACAGTATTGCTGGTTCTTATGTCATTTACAATCTTATTTGTGCAAAAATACGCTGAGAGCATAGTCGCTATATCAATACAAATCAAAAACAGCACCAGGCTGTAATACGGACTAAGCCCCAATGCAGTAAGCGCTGCAAATGGATATAGAAATATATCCGGATAAAAAATTCCAAGTGGGTATCCACAGTCAAATGCAACCGTAAAATAAATGCCCGGATTAAAATTTCCTGCTAAAAATTCGTTCGCCAGAGCATTTATGCGTGCCATATGGAAATACCCGTCATCGAACAGGTGCATGCCCATAAACATGCTGATATGCATAACTAATAGTATGGCGCATAAAATTAGCAGGTTGCTATTATGTTTTGAAAAAAAAGTTTCTGGATTTTTAATTTTTTCTTTCATTTTTCCTACAAAAATAAAGTGTTTTATGATATAAAATGCTCCGCTAAGGATGCGCAGCTCGCGGAGAGGAAGTTGTGCTAACGCAACCGCTCGCGAGCGAAGTGCCGCAAGCGACACTTTCTTCTATTATAATTATAATAGGTGTATAGGTGGAATTCAAGTAACTAAATATTTAAAAAATATTAAAAAAGCATACAAAAATCATAAAATCGGTTATAATGGTTAAATCATATATTAATTGTAAAAATATTGAAGTAATTGGAGCAGAGCATATTAATAATGCGAAGAGGATAAGGTTATGTACACATTTACAAGCAAAGTAAGATATAGTGAAACAGATATGAAAGGCAGATTATCCATTCCGGCGATAATAAATTATTTTCAGGATTGCAGTAATTTTCAATCCACATCATTAGGAGTGGGAATAGAATATCTGATGAAGATAAACCGTGCATGGGTTTTGATTTCGTGGAATGTTGAGTTTGAAAAAGAGCTGGTACTGGGAGACGAGATTGTAACTTCCACATGGTCTAGAGGAATTAATAAATTTTATGCGTATAGGAATTTTACAATTAAAGATAAAAATGGGCAGATATGTGCAAGAGCAGATACAGTGTGGGTATATATTGACCTTGAAACAAGACATCCGCTAAAGATAACGGATGAGGAAATAAATGTATATGGAATAGAGCCGGGACTTGATATGCCTGCAGCAAGTAGAAAGATGAAGCTGCCTCCTGTGACGGGTGAAGGAGAACCGGTCAAGATAAGGAAAATGCATCTTGACACCAATGGTCATGTTAACAATGCACAGTATATAGCCATGGCAATGGATTATATACCCGAAGATTTTAATGCAAAATCAATGAAAGTAGTATATATTAAGGAAGCAATGCTGCATGACACTTTGTTTCCTCATATACATGAAACTCAGGACAGTATATTTATTTCGTTTATGGGCGAGGATAATGCATTATTTGTAAGCATTGAGTTTATAAGGAGAAATTAATATAAATTATAAATAACAGAAGGACGGAAATACATGATAAAATTAGGAGAATATCAGGAACTTATAATAAAAAGATTTGCAGGGCAGGGTGCTTATATCGGGATTGAGCCGGGAGAGGAAATACTTCTTCCCGGAAAGCAGGTGCCACAGGATACAAAGATTAATGACAAAATAAATGTATTTGTTTATAAGGATTCAGATGACAGACTTATAGCAACGACAGAGAGGCCTTATATAAAGCTGGGGCAGGTTGCAAGCTTGAAAGTAAAGGATGTTACAAAGATTGGCGCATTTATGGACTGGGGGCTGGCGAAAGATTTATTAATGCCATTTAAGCAACAGACAGTAAAAGTAAAAACGGGTGATGAGTATTTGGTTGCACTATACATTGACAAAAGCAACAGGCTGTGTGCCACAATGAATATATACAATTATCTTAGAACTGACAGCCCATATAAAGCAGAGGATGAAGTGACAGCCACTGTATTTGAAATAAATAAGAATTATGGTGTATTTGCAGCAGTAGATAATATATATTTAGGAATGATTCCTATAAGAGAATTTCATCAGAACGTGGATATAGGAGAAAAGATTCATGCCAGGGTGACGTCAGTCCGTTCTGATGGAAAGTTAGATTTATCAATGCAGAAGAAAGCATATCTGCAGATAGATGAAGATGCTGAGCATGTCAAGAATGTAATTGCAGATATGGGTGGAGTATTGCCATATGGAGAAAAGGCATCCCCAAAACAGATAGAACTTGATTTTGGATTAAGTAAGAGTGCATTTAAACGTGCGTTAGGTAAATTATATAAAGAGCGTATGATAGAATTAACTGATTCTCAGATACGCTTAAAATAAAAAATTTTTATATAAATATAAGGAGGACTATTATGAAAAAAATAATTAGCACAGATAAGGCTCCTGCGGCAATAGGACCATATTCTCAGGCAATTGAAGTTAACGGAATGGTATTTACTTCGGGTGTGATTCCTGTAGTACCTGCAACGGGAGAAATACCGGAAGGGATTGATGCACAGGCAGATCAGGCAATAGGTAATCTGGTGGCTCTATTAAATGCAGCAGGAACTTCAGTTGATAATGTAATTAAAACAGTTGTATTTATTAAAAATATGGATGATTTTGGAAAAGTAAATGCTATATATTCAAAATATTTCACAAAGGACTGCCCTGCACGTTCATGCGTTGAGGTTGCAAGGCTTCCTAAAGATGTTCTTATTGAAATTGAAGCAATTGCCATTAAATAGCATAAAATATAATTGTTTGTATGTTTTTTACAAAAAAAACGATAAATAGGGGACATATACAAAATATTGTAGTAGATTTATATAATAAAAACCCCTAAATATACAAAATTAACAAATAAATAAAAGTCTTTTTGGTTAATTGGAATATAGTTTTTTTTTTCGTATTGTTATAAAATATTGATATTGAAAAATGGTATTGCTATACACGAACCAAAGAACTAGGAGGAAACATAAATGGCAAGTTTATCATTAAGAGGCGTTTCAAAAGTATATCCAAACGGTTTTGTTGCTGTTAAGGATTTCAACCTCGAAATAAAGGACAAGGAATTCATCATTTTTGTAGGCCCATCAGGTTGCGGAAAATCTACAACGCTCCGTATGATTGCAGGTCTTGAAGAGATCAGTGCAGGTGAATTATATATTGAGGACAGATTAGTAAATGATGTGGAACCAAAGGACAGAGATATAGCTATGGTATTCCAGAACTATGCATTATATCCACATATGTCAGTTTACGAAAATATGGCATTCGGACTCAAGTTAAGAAAAGTTCCAAAGGCTGAAATTGACAGCCAGGTTAAGGAAGCAGCAAAGATTCTTGACCTTGAACATTTATTAGACCGTAAACCAAAGGCTTTATCAGGAGGACAGAGACAGCGTGTTGCTATGGGACGTGCTATTGTTCGTAATCCTAAGGTATTCCTTATGGATGAACCTTTGTCAAACCTTGATGCAAAGTTAA
The DNA here is from genome assembly GCA_051879635.1 of Eubacterium sp. Classification (GTDB taxonomy): domain Bacteria; phylum Bacillota; class Clostridia; order Lachnospirales; family Lachnospiraceae; genus JBJEMK01. The sequence goes on along the minus strand of JBJEMK010000121.1, from coordinate 10,244 downwards.
GAGTTCAGATGCGTGTTGAGATTGCTAAGCTTCATGTTAAGTTAGGAACAACTATTATTTATGTTACACATGATCAGACAGAGGCTATGACTCTTGGTACCAGAATTGTTGTTATGAAAGATGGTATTATCCAGCAGGTTGATACCCCTAAGAACTTATATAATAATCCACAGAATAAATTTGTTGCAGGATTTATGGGTTCACCACAGATGAACTTTATTGATGCAAAGGTTATGTCTGTAGCTAACGAAGTTAAATTAGTATTTGGAAAACAGTCAATTAAAGTTCCTGAAGCTCAGGGCAAGGCACTTGTTGATGGTGGTTATGTAGGCAAAACAGTTGTTATGGGTATTCGTCCGGAAGACATTCATGATCAGGAAATTTTTATTGAATCATCACAGGACAGCAAATTTGAAACAACTATCAGACTGTATGAAATGCTTGGTGCAGAAGTATTCTTATACTTTGATGTAGAAGGCTATCCATGTACAGCAAGAGTAAATCCACGTACGACAGCAAGACCTGGTGACAGAGTTACAATGGCTATGGATTTGACAAAACTTCATATATTTGACAAAGAAACAGAAGAAGTTATTGCAAACTAATAACATTTGTGAAAATTTGGTGAAAATAACTGAAAATATGAGAGGAAATGCATAAAAAATGTGCATTTCCTCTTTTTTTTTGCTCGAAAATATAATATTATATAAAGTGGTAGGCTTAAAATCGAAAAGTTTTCAAGTAAACAATTACGGATAATTTTAGGAGCAAAAGTTATGATATCAAATCAAATTTTACAGAGCACATTGGACGGAATCAAAAATATTTCAAGGATTGATCTGTGTATTACAGATTCAGAAGCAAAAATACTGGCAACCACTTTTACTATGGCTGAACAGATAAGTGCTTCCATATATTCCTTTGTTAATTCGCAGGCAGACAGCCAGGTGGTTGGCGGAAATCAATTTTTTAAAGTATGCGATGACAATCAGTTAGAGTATATACTCATTGCCCAGGGAAGTACAGATGATGTATATACGGTGGGAAAAATTGCCGCTTTTCAGATACAGACACTTTTGGTAGCATATAAAGAAAGATTTGATAAAGATAATTTTATTAAGAATCTTCTTCTTGATAATCTGCTTCTTGTAGATATATACAATAGGGCAAAAAAACTTCACATCGAAACAGATGCGAGACGTGCAGTGTGTATTATAGAAACACAAAATGAAAAAGATAATGTTGCGCTAGAGACAATAAGGACTCTGTTTACCGGGAAAACAAAAGACTTTATTACTGCAGTAGATGAGAAGAATATTATCCTTGTAAAGGAACTGGAGGATAGTCAGGGCTACGAAGACTTAGAGAAGATATCAAATACTATTGTAGATATGCTTAATACGGAGGCTATGGTAAAGGCTAATGTTGCATATGGTACAATAGTTCATGAACTTAAGGATGTCTCAAAGTCATATAAAGAAGCCAGAATGGCACTTGATGTAGGAAAGATTTTCTATAGTACAAAGAATGTTGTGGCATATAACAATCTGGGAATAGGACGTCTGATTTATCAGCTTCCGATACCTCTTTGCAAGATGTTCATAAGAGAAATTTTTGATGGGAAATCACCTGACGAATTTGATGACGAAACTTTATCAACAATTAATAAGTTTTTTGAAAATAGTCTTAATGTATCAGAAACGTCAAGGCAGTTATATATTCATAGAAACACATTAGTTTACCGTCTTGATAAACTTCAAAAGAGTACGGGATTGGATCTGCGTGTTTTTGAAGATGCCATAACATTCAAAATAGCACTTATGGTCGCTAAATATATGAATTATATGGAAAATACAGACTATTAGAATTACTGACATTGGAGGTCTTGTAATGAAAATTATTACGTTGGAGAACGTAAGTAAAAGTTATTCAGAGGAAGTTCCTGCGATTAACAATATTTCGTTGGACATTGATGAAGGTGAATTTGTTTTTGTAGTGGGAGTTAGCGGTTCAGGAAAGTCGACTTTAATTAAACTTTTGTTAAATGAACTCAAACCTACAGAAGGTAAGATTACTATAAACGGCAAAGATTTAAGTAGATTAAGAAGCAATAAAATTGCATATGCCAGAAGAGAAATAGGAACGGTATTCCAAAATTACAGACTGTTAAATGACAGGAATGTTTATGATAATGTAGCATTTGCAATGAGGGTTGTGGGCGAATCACCCAGAAAGATAAAACAGCGTGTGCCTAAATTATTAACCATGGTAGGTCTTTCGGGTAAGTATCGTTCTTTTCCTAAGGAATTATCAGGTGGAGAGCAGCAGCGTGTTGCCATAGCAAGGGCGTTGGCTAATAATCCCAAGATTTTGCTGGCAGATGAACCTACAGGTAATCTTGATCCCAAAAATTCATGGGAAATTATGAAGATACTCGAGGAAATTAATGAGCAGGGAACGACAGTTGTAGTAGTAACTCATAATGTAGATATTGTAGATGCTATGGACAAGCGTGTTATTACTATGGATAATGGAATTATTGTAAGTGACAGGAAATAAGGTGAAGATAAATGCGTTTTAGATCTATATTGTATAGTATAAGACAGGGCCTTAAAAATATACACAGAAACAGAATGTTTTCTCTGGCTTCAGTAGGAACAATTGCGGCATGCATATTTTTAATAGGCTTATTTTATGCCATTGTGGCAAATTTTCAGTATATTGTAAATGAAGTTCAGTCGCAGGTGGCAATAACAGTATTTTTTGATGAAGAAATTACTGATGAAGAAATTGAATCAATAGGTGATGTAATAAAGGGCCGTGAAGAAGTAGATTACATAACATTCACTTCAGCGGATGAAGCATGGGAGAGTTTTAAAAATGACTATTTTGCAGACTATCCTGAACTTGCAGATGGTTATAAAGATGACAATCCTCTTGCTAATTCAGCTTCATATGAAATATACCTTAAGGATATAGCAAATCAAAAGGAATTTGCAAAATATCTTGAGAGTATTGAGGGTATCCGCCAGGTAAAGTATTCTGAATCTACAGCGAGCACCCTTACAGACTTTGGTAAGCTGGTAGGATATGTATCTATTGCAATTATTCTGGTGCTTTTGTGCGTAGGAGTTTTCCTTATTAGCAATACGGTTATGATTGGTATCGCAGTACGCAAAGAAGAAATTAAGATAATGAAGCTTATTGGAGCGACTAACACATTTGTAAGAGCTCCTTTTGTAATAGAGGGTGTAATTATTGGAATAATTGGTGCGGCAATTCCACTTATTATAATTTATTTTATATATGAAGAGGTTGTTGGTTATGTTATGTCACAATTTCAGGCATTATCAAGCCTTGTTGCTTTTTTGCCAATAAGGACACTCTATATAGTTCTTATTCCTCTGGGGTTGGGAATAGGTGCCGGAATAGGCTTGCTGGGCAGTTCAATTTCCATAAGAAAGCACTTGAAAGTATAATAAAGGTTTTGTAGTGTTAAAGTTAGAAGAACAGAAAAGTCAGGGTGAGGTTATGCGTAAGATTAAGAAGATATGTAGTTTAATATTGATAACAAGCCTGGTGATAATTCAGGTAATTCCTGTCATGGCAACAATAAGCGATGAGCAGGAGTCGCTCAATGAACTTTCGAGCAAGGCAGAAGAGATACAGTCAAGTATCAATGAAGCAGAGGCTTCAAAGGCTGAGGTAGAAGGAGAAATAGAATCATTAGATAGCCGGCTTACAGAAGTTACTACAAAATTGTATAACATACAGGAAGATATGACGTCTACTAAGAAAAAGATTAAAAAGACCAAGAAGAAACTCAAAGCAAAAGAGGCAGATATAGAAGAACAATATGATTCTATGAAAATACGAATTAAATATATGTATGAGAATGGTGATACACAGCTGATTGCATTGTTGTTTGAATCACAAAATATGGCTGATTTTCTTAATAGAGCGGAATATATTTCAGAGATTTCACAATACGACAGAAAAATGCTGGATAAAATGCAGGAAACAAAGACTGCAATAGAAAAATCAAAGGTAAAATTAGAAGAAGAATATGCGGCACTTGAAAGCCTTGAGTCAGAACAACTTGCACAGCAGGGCGAACTGGATGCATTAGTAAGTGAAAAGCAGAAACAGGTAGAGGTATATGAGACACAGATATCTGATGGAGAGGATAATCTGGCCCAGGTGCAATTAGATATTGAGGCAGAAAAGCAGATTATTGCAGAGATGGAAAGGCTGGAGGCCGAAGCCGAGAGCAGACGTCTTGCAGAAGAAGCAAGCAGACAGGCTGCAGAAGCGGAATCAAGAAGATTAGCTGCACTTGCTGCAACTCAAGGCAGCGATGGAGAGTCTGCAACAACAAGCTCATCTGAACAAACTACAACATATAACACTTCAACAGGATGGGTATGGCCTGTTGCAGGACATTATTCAATCTCATCAGATTATGGTTACAGGACTGACCCTATATCAGGAAGTGGTACAGTTTTCCATTCGGGTATAGATATACCTGCACCATCAGGTACTGCAATATTGGCAGCATCAAGTGGAGAAGTTGCATGGTCATGCTATAGTTCAAGTGCAGGTAACTGGATAGGAATATATCATGGTAATGGAGTTTATTCTGTTTATATGCATTGTTCATATTCATTGGTAAGTACAGGAGATACTGTGTCTGCAGGACAGGTAATAGCCGGGGTTGGAACAACCGGTTCATCAACAGGAAACCATTTACATTTTGCTGTTCGCGTGAATGGTTCATATGTTAATCCTCATTCATATTTGGGACGATAAGGAAGGAATATTGTAAAATGGACAAAAATGATTTAGAAATTGGAGCCATTGATTTTACAAACGAAAATGATAAAAAATTAAGAAAAAATATTTTTATAAAAGGAATGCTTACCGGCGTGGTTGTTACTGCGGCGGTATGTATTATTTCAGTAGTCCTAATGGTAAATTTTGGAATAGGGGCTTTTTCCGGTAAGAATGTTACTGTCTCTTTGGATGATATAACAGAAACTACATCATCATCTGAACTTATAAATAAAATTTCTAATAAACTTATATATCTAAACAGTATAATTGATATGTATTACCTTGAAGAAACAGATACTGACGAATTGGCAGAAGGCATTTATGCGGGATTATTTGAAGCCTTAGATGACCCATATACTTATTATTACAACAAAGAAGAATATGAAGAACTAAAGCAGTCAATAAATGGGACCTATTCAGGAATTGGTGCGGTAGTTTCACAGGATGCAGATACTAAGATAATAACCGTATTAAATCCATATAAAGATGCTCCTGCATATAAAGCAGGAATGAGAGCAGGAGATATTGTATATTCAGTTAACGGAACAGAAGTAGGCGAAACAGATGTTTCAACAGTTGTATCATGGCTTAAAGGAGAAGCAGGAACAGATGTTGATGTTACCGTATATCGTAATAATCAATATGTAGACTTGACTATTATAAGAGAAGAAATAGAGATTCCTACAGTAGATTATCAGGTGCTTGATAATAATGTGGGTTATATTGAAATCAGCCAGTTTGATACAAATACATCCGGACAGTTTGCAGATGCTATGGAGGACCTTATATCACAGAATATGGAAGGACTTGTTATAGATTTGCGCAATAATCCGGGTGGAGTTTATGAAACTGTGGTAGAAATGTTGGATAGTATACTCCCTGAAGGAACAATAGTATATACAGAAGATAAGAATGGTGCTAAAGATGTAGAGACTTCAGATGCAGATACTATACTTGATGTACCATTGTCTGTTATTGTGAATGAGAACAGTGCAAGCGCATCTGAAATATTTGCAGGTGCAGTAAAGGATTATGGAATTGGAACAATAGTAGGAACAACAACATACGGAAAGGGAGTTGTACAGTCAGTAGTTGACCTGGGGGATGGCACCGGGATTAAGATTACAACATCAAAGTACTATACGCCAAATGGCGTGTGCATACATGGAATAGGAATTGAACCAGATGTAGAGGTTGATGTGGACTATATAGAAGCACTTCAGAGTAGCTTTGATGAAGATGAGCAGCTACAGACAGCCATAAAAGTACTTGGTTTAGAATAGTGTTGTTGATATTGTAAAATAGTGATAATAAAGCCGGATTGATGCAGAAATGTCTGTTTCAATCCGGTTTTTATATAATAAGAAATGCTTTTAAATTTCCTATTATATAAAACGCAGCGAACATTTGTTTGCATATGTAGCTTTCATATGTTATGATATAATATATATAATAGTTTTAATGTCTAGTATTAAAATGTGAGGGACTAATTTATGAAAAAAATTATTGAAATTAATAATTTAACTAAAGAATTCAAGAAAATAAAGGCGGTTGATGATTTGTCTTTTGATGTCTATGAGGGAGAAATACTTGGACTTCTGGGACCTAATGGAAGCGGCAAATCAACTACTATAAACTGCATATTGTCATTACTTAATTATTCTCAGGGAAACATTAAAATTTTTGGCAAGGAAATGAAACCGGATTCCTATGATATAAAGAGGGAACTGGGGGTTGTTTTTCAGGAAGTTGCTGTATTTGAAGAACTGACAGTATATGAAAATATTGATTATTTTTGTGGATTATACATAAGTGACAAAAAAACAAGACAGAAAAATATAGAAGATGCAATTCAGTTGACCGGGCTGGAAAATTATAAAAGTTTTTATCCCAAACAATTATCAGGAGGACTTCTTAGACGATTAAATATAGCATGTGGAATTGCACATAAGCCAAAACTTATATTTTTAGATGAGCCTACAGTAGCAGTTGATCCTCAAAGCAGAAATAATATTCTGGAGGGAATAAAAAAATTAAGAGATGAGGGGGCAACTATTGTATATACAACACATTATATGGAAGAAGTTGAAATTATCTGTAACAGGATTATCATATTGGACAAAGGCAGGATTTTAGCGTCAGGTACGAGTGATGAACTAAAACAGCTTGCTAATATTGAGGAAAAGATAACTGTTGAGATAAACAAACTCCAAAATGATATTTTAGAAGATATAACTTCATTTGAGAATGTTGGAGAAGCTACATATAATGGAAATAATTTAGTAGTTACATACACAAAGGGTGAAGATAATTTAGGAAAATTAATAGATTATCTTAAAACTAATAAAGTAAAATATAATAAGATATTTTCCGAAAGGCCAACATTGAATGATGTCTTTTTAGAACTTACAGGTAAGGAGCTGAGAGATTAATGTTTTGGCATGATTTTAAATATTCATTTAAAACTTTATTCAGGAACAGAATATTGATTTTCTGGACATTTGCTTTTCCGATTTTACTCGGTATTTTTTTTAACATGGCATTTTCTGATATAGAAAAGAGCGAAAAGTTAGATGTTATTGATATTGCAATTGTTGATAATGATGATTTTGAGAGCAATGAGATATTAAAAGCAGCCTTTTTGGCACTAAGTGACAGTAAAAATGAAGACCGCCTTTTTAATATTACATATACCGATTTAGAAAAATCAAAAGAGTTATTAGATAATAACGAGATAACAGGATACTTAATATTTAACGGTGATGATATCGATATAACTGTCAGTTCAAGTGGGATAAATGAAACGATTTTAAGATATGCAGCAGATGAGATTATCAGCAATAAGGAAATATATGCAACAGTATCACAATCGGCAGGCGCCAAGACTGCTAAGCTAAATAATATATCTAACAAAAATCTAAGTTATACAATGATTGAATATTATACGTTGATAGCAATGGCGTGTCTTTATGGCGGAGTATTATCAATGTTTATTACCAATTATAAGTTAGCAAACATGAATAGTGTAGGAAAGAGAACGTCTGTCTCTCCAATACGAAAAGGAAAAATGTTAATAGGAAGCTTACTTGCAAGTTATCTGGTTCAGTTATTAGGAATTGTATTGTTGTTCCTGTTTACTATTTTTATTTTAAAGGTTGACTATGGCAATAATCTTCCGTTTATTATATTGCTGGCATGTTGTGGCTCACTTGCGGGTCTGTCAATGGGAGTTGCCGTGGCAGTACTTATAAAAACTAATGAAAATGCCAAAACGGGTATTTTAATTGCAGTTACAATGGCAGGCTGCTTTTTATCCGGTATGATGGGTATAACTATGAAGTATGTAATTGATAAAAATGTTCCGGTTCTAAATAAAATAAATCCGGCTGCTATGATTACAGACGGATTATATTCATTATATTATTATGATACATTAGACAGATTTATTTTTAATATAATCAGTTTACTTATATTTTCGCTTCTTATGATATTTATATCTTACAGGGGATTAAGGAGGCAGAAATATGACAGTATTTAAGACTTTTTGGAGTGTTATAAAAAAGTACAAAGGAACAATTATCCTGTATACAGTTATTTTGATAGTATTTGGTGGAATAAATATGACAACCGGAGATAACCAAATGAGTTTTGTTAACAGTAAACCGGATGTGTTAATAGTAAATAATGACACTGATAATAAAATAACTGCTAATTTAATAAATTATATTGAGAATAATAGTAGCATTACTAATGTGAAAAACGACGAAGAAGCAATTAATGATGCTTTGTTTTATAGAGATGTTAATTATATTATTTATATTCCAAGTGGCTATGGCCAGGATGTAATGAATAATCTTAACCCCCAAATTGATGTTAAATCAACAGGGGATTATGAAGCAAGCCTTGCTGAAATGATATTAACCAGATATATTAAAATACAAAATATTTATAATATGGCAAGCGATAATGAAGATGAGTTGGTTGAATTAATTAACAGTAATCTTTCTAAGACTTCAAATATATATATGACATCTAAACTTGATACAGATAAGACATCCAGAGCATCAACATATTTTAACTTTGCCAGTTATAGTATAATGGCAGTAATTATATTTATAATATGCCTTGTATTATCGAGTTTTAAGGAAAAGGCAATTAGTAAAAGAACTATAATCAGCAGTATGAGTTATAAAAAGCATAATAGAATGATACTATTGGGAAGTTTTGTTTACTCTGTAATTGTCTGGGCATTGTTCTCAATATTGGCGATGATAATTCTGGGAGATATAATGTTTACTGCAAGAGGATTAGTCTATATGTTAAATTCATTTGTGTTTACATTCTGTTCTTTGACGATAGCATTATTTATAAGTACGCTTATAAGTAATAAAAATGCTATAAATGGAATTGTTAATGTTGTAGCATTAGGCTCGGCATTTTTATGTGGAGCGTTTGTTCCGGCAGAATGGCTTCCGGATTCAGTAATAAAAATTGCGCATATACTTCCTGCATATTGGTATATAAATTCAAATGATTTATTAAAGACAGCAGAGAATGTAAATCTGGAGACTGTCATACCAATTATAAAAAATATGTTTGTAATTATAGTCTTTTCAATAATATTTATTATTTCGAATAATATTGTATCGAAGACAAAGCAAAGAGTTGGTTGATTATAATTAATTGTGAAAAGGAAAACGAAAATGTTCAAATTACATTCCGAATATAAACCTACAGGTGACCAGCCTCAGGCAATTGAAAAGCTGGTACAAGGATTTAAAGAGGGCAACCAGTTTCAGACGCTTCTAGGTGTGACCGGTTCCGGCAAGACATTTACAATGGCTAATATTATAGAGCAGCTTAATAAGCCTACATTGATAATTGCCCATAATAAGACACTGGCTGCTCAGCTTTATAGTGAGTTTAAGGAATTCTTCCCGGAGAATGCCGTGGAATATTTTGTGTCATATTATGACTATTATCAGCCGGAGGCTTATGTTCCCAGCACAGATACTTATATAGCAAAGGACTCTGCCATTAACGAAGAGATTGATAAATTGCGCCATTCAGCTACTATGGCTTTGATGGAGAGAAAAGATGTTATTATAGTATCAAGTGTATCCTGTATATATGGTCTGGGAGATCCTATTGATTACAAGAATATGGTAATATCACTGCGCCCGGGAATGGAAAAGGACAGGGATGAGCTTATTAAAAAACTTGTTGAGATTCAATATGACAGAAATGATATGGATTTTAAACGGGGTACTTTTCGTGTGCGTGGGGATGTGGTTGAAGTATTTCCGGCATCCTCCAGTGAGAATGCCATACGTATAGAGTTTTTTGGAGATGAAGTTGACAGGATTACCGAGATAGATACTCTTACGGGAGAGATTAAAGCCCGATTGGAG